>DVEB01000121.1 GCA_015295905.1 Synechococcales cyanobacterium M55_K2018_004 | reverse complement strand
GTTTTACCCCACCACAAACTGCTACTTTACAGCCGGATTCCGTACATTGCCCCCTGCCCCCCTGTATCTCACTAGTGCAAGAAACGTTATAAGCAGGTCATCATACTGCTCGGTAAGGCTGTTCTGGAATTGGGCATACTGAGCGTTGCAGGGTGCAGTCAGGAGAGAGACGTTGACAGACGAGCGGGCATACTGGTTAGCTTGGTCACAGGTTTCAGGGATTGGGGCAACTTTGCTGTTGCGGTTGTATCGTCACTTTGGGTCGTTGGCGATCGCCTGGGAAGCCGCTGCCCAAGACCTAGAAGCCGTTGAGGGCTTTGGCGAAGTGACTGCTGCCAGCGCTGTCGAAGGGCGATCGCACCTCAATCCTGAGGCTCTCCTAGCAGAACACCTGCAACACAACGCCCACTTCTGGACACCTGCCGACCCCGACTATCCCCGCCTCCTCCTGGAAATTCCGGATCCGCCCCCCCTACTCTACTACCGCGGACAAGTTGACCTGAGGGAGAATCGGGGTGAACTGCCAGCGATCGCCATCGTTGGTACGCGTACCCCGTCCAATTACGGTAAACGCTGGACTCGTCGCATCACCCAGACGCTTGCCAAAGCCGGTTTCACTATTGTCTCTGGACTGGCGGAAGGGGTGGATGCCGAAGCTCACCAAGCTTGCCTAGAGGTGGGAGGTCGCACTATTGCAGTGATGGGCACGGGTGTCAATATTGCCTATCCCCCCAAAAACCGCGAGTTAGCCAAGCAGATTGACCAAGCGGGACTGCTGTTGAGCGAATATCCCAGGGGCACCCAGCCCGACCGGGTCAACTTTCCCCGGCGCAACCGCATCATTGCCGGACTCTGCCGTGCCACTCTCGTCCTGGAAGCACCAGAGCGATCGGGTGCGCTGATCACCTCCCGTCTTGCCAATGAGTATGGCCGGGAGGTGTTTGCCCTCCCCGGCTCTCTGGATAACGCCAAATCAATGGGCTGTCTGGAACTGTTGAGCAAGGGGGCTCAAATGATCCTGGGCGAGGAACAATTACTCAATGCTCTAAGCCAATTGCCTCGGATGGATCGCCCCACTCCTACAGCCTTTCCTACCCCGACGGAACCCAATCCCTTTGATGCTGCCCTGCCCCTGCTGGACCTTGCATCCCTAAACCTTCCCACAGACCTAGACCAGGTCTACCAGGTTGTTACGGAGGAAGCGATCGCCTTCGACCAAATTGTTTACCATAGCGGCCTCCCTACCGATGCTATCCTCAGTGCCCTCATGCAGCTAGAACTGATGGGGCTAGTCTCTCAACTCCCTGGGATGCGCTATCAACGCACTGTGACGTAGGCGTTTGCTGGCGACCTTGAATTGAGATTCAGTTGAACCCCTCGATTGAAACCCTCGCTCTTCCAGACGCGACGCGACAGGAATATCAAGGGGTTGGGGTCACCGCGCGGTAAACAGTACCCCCAACCCCTCTTCACCCGAACTGGCGTTAACTTAGGGTAGGATGAGGAAAACTTTGCCTACCGTCTGCTGCTGGAGCCTTGTTGCTAGAGCCTTGTAACTGGAGCGTTGTTATGGGACTGTTCGACCGCATCAGCCGAGCCATTCGTGCCACACTCAATCATTGGGTCAGTCAGGCTGAAGATCCAGAGAAAATTCTGGAGCAGGCTGTGATTGATATGCAGGAAGATCTGGTACGGCTACGGCAGGCAGTGGCGCAGGCCATTGCCACCCAGAAGCGCACCGAACGCCAGCAGAGTCAGGCAGCAGCCACGGCTCAAGAATGGTATCAACGGGCACAATTGGCCCTGCAAAAGGGAGATGAGAACCTAGCTAAGGAGGCTCTCATCCGGCGCAACACCTACCAGGAGACAGCGAATGTGCTAGAAACTCAGCTTCGTCAGCAGGCTGATATTGTCAGGCAGATGAAGCAGAACATGGTGTTGTTAGAGGGCAAGCTGGCAGAGGCCAAGACCAAGAAGGATATGTATATTGCCCGTGCTCGCTCTGCTAAAGCCTCTGAGAAACTCAATGAAATGTTGGGCCAGGTAGGCAACAGTGGGGCCTACGCAGCCTTTGAGCAGATGGAACAGAAAGTGCTGGAGCTAGAGGCACGGTCCGAGGCGATCGCCGAACTCAATGCCGATACCCTAGAGAAAAAATTTGCAGCGCTAGAAGGCAGCACCAATGTAGACGCCGAACTAGAAGCCATGAAAGCACAGTTACTCACAGGCTCTTCTCCAGCCCACCAACCGACGAGCCTACCAACGAGTGCTCCGGCTACTAACTCAGAACTGGAGCGTCTGCGCCCCCAACCCGAGGAGGGGCGTTGAGGCTCGTGGTTTCAGCATGGCCATGGCCATCTAGGTTAACGTCAGTTCTGGTTAAGAGGGGTTTGGGTCACCGCGCCGGGCACGGTGACCCAAACCCCTTGCTTTTCCGTGCGC
>DVEB01000113.1 GCA_015295905.1 Synechococcales cyanobacterium M55_K2018_004 | reverse complement strand
AGAGGCTGCCAATTTTAGGCTATTTTCTCTGTCCTTTACGAAAGGGCACTACCAAACCCTCTTAACCAGAACTGCCGTTAACGCAGGTAAGAGCTTCAGACGGGGGATACTTCCGCTTTCACAGGCTTAAGGGGGAGCGATCGCTGCATCTCTGAGAGTTCATCGCGATGGCCTGTTACAATCACGAGATTCTGGAGAGCATTGTTTTCATCCACGACCGTTTCAACCTGTAAGACTAATTGTTCAGGGCGAGCTGACTTCTTCCAGTAGAACAAACCTGCTAGAGGCGATAGTGTTGCCATCCAGGGCAAAAGGCCAGAGAGTTCAGGCTTGAGCACTGCAAGAATGAGCGCTAGGGATAGCCAGCCAACTGCTGCCAGTAGCGTCAGGAAGATAGCAAGAAAAACACTGGGACGCACCAAACCTTCAAAGGTGACTAGATTTTTCTCCGCGTTCACCTCAGTAATGCGGTAGGCTCTTTGCGTGAAATACTGTTGCAGTTGTTCTAGGAGGGAAGGCTGGGGTAAGTCTGTGACCCACTGGGCAACCTGAATTCGATCTTTAGTAGAAGCGCGAATAAAAAAGAATAGACCAATGCAAAGGAGAATTGTCAGCAGAACAGTTGAAGGAAGGACAGGCATGGTTGACAAGGAGGTCACAAGCAGGCAAGGTACAAAGCCTATCTTAACGTCAGTTCAAGGTGAGAGGATTTTGGGGCACCGCGCGGCGCAGTGCCCCAAAACCTTTGCCCCAAAACCTTAATGGTTTAATTTCCCGTGCGCATCACACAGGGAAAATTGAGGGATTCAGCGTCTTCCAAATTCACGTTAACCAGGCACCCGAAACGGCATCATTGCAGGTGAGGCTTCGTTGTTTTGCACATAGCCATACCAGAGTTGGGCCAACTGTTCAGCTTGATCACGCCACTCATCAGTTACCTGATACATCCGTCGAGGTCGACCGCGCCCTTCTACTTTCTTCCAGTAGCCAGTAATCGCAGCCGTATCTTCTAGGAACTTCAACGCACTGTAGAGGACTGTATCCGACAACCGATAGGTAGGATATTCAGTTTCGAGTAACTGAATCAACTCTGTGCCATACGAGTCATGACGCAGCAGAACTGCAAGAACGTAGCAGACCGCTAGTTCTTTGTTGAGATAAAACGGCGGAGGATTTTTGAAGAATTGATAGATTTCGTCGAGGGAAGTCATAGACTTAGTCTCACAACACAATCACACGGGACGGGAGATTTCATTGAGAGCGAGTGGGGCTTAAGTCGTCTAGCTAATACAAAGCTATAGAAAACGCTCACAACAGCTAATAGCAGCTTAGAATTGCACCCACGCTAACCAGCCAAACCTCTAGACATCTAGTGCATTAGTGAATGACTTGACAGCCAAACGAGCGCTCCTGAGCGCAGCGAGGATCTTCGCTGAAATCATCGGTGAAAACGGCATAGGCATCAATTTGACCGATGGCAGCAATCGCAAGTTGAGAAAAAGCCTCAGTAAAAAAACGTTGCAAGAGATCCTGCTAAAAATCGCAGAGCGTGGAGCTGGTCAGCGGTGAAATCAAACATCACAGATCTAAATGCTATCAGAGCGTACGGAGTACCAGACTGTTCAACCTAGTACCCTATTTCAGGATAACTCGTTACAGAATAATAATAGCGAATATAGCAATTCACCACTGCATTCATCCAGGGAGATTTCTACTATTCTTGACAAGTGTAGTTTCTTGACAAGTGTAGTTATGCCTTGACCAGGACAGTTATGGCACTAGACCCGCACGTAGCGCAACCACCGCAGCCTGCACCCGGTCGTCTACCGCCAGTTTGTTCATAATCCCTCGGACGTGAGTCTTCACCGTATTCGGACTGAGGTAAAGAACAGCGGCAATTTCTGGATTGCTCTTGCCCTCGACCATCAGCTTCAGGACTTCTAGTTCCCGTTCAGAGAGCTGGCTAATCGCTCCCATGTCTAGAGGGGAAGGGGCTTTCAAATGATCCATGACGCGACGAGCAACCTGGGGGTCAAGGTAACTCGCACCTTCGTGGGCCGCCTCGATTGCCGCTAGCAATCTTTCCACCGTCGTGCCTTTGACGCAAAATGCGTCGGCTCCGCTGGAAAGAGATGCAATCACTTCATTCTCGGAGGTATGAGAGGTCAGCATGACCACTCGCACCTCTGGCAGGGCAGCTTTGATTTTTTCAGTAGCGGCGATGCCATCCAATCGAGGCAGGCCAATGTCCATCACAATCACATCGGGTTTAAGGCGTTGGGCTTCCTCAATTGCTAGATAGCCATCATCTGCCCGTCCAACGACTTCAATTTGTTCCTGATTTGTAAGCGATTGTTCTAGACCCAGTTGCATCATTGGGTCGTCTTCAACGATCAAGATTCTAATCGGCGACGCTTTTGCGGTGTTGTATGACGTTGTGCTCATCGGGGAGGCTCCTTAAGAGAGGCTGTCATGAAGGATGCACGTCTTTTTTAGTTTAGTCGCCGATCGCAAGAATTCCAAAACCGGAGGGGTGGGTCTTGTAACCCACCCCTCCCTTAACTGCATCTCTTCGTAGCGCTACACGCATAGGTTAGGACAAAGATGTTTGTGGGGAACCCTGCGGCACGGGGTTCCCCACAAAACGCTTGTTATATCGTGAGCGCGAGGGCCATAGCACAGTACAAACAGAGTCCCCTCCTCTAGAATCCGTCGGTGACTGGATCAGTTTATTGTGGCGTGAACTGTGCGCTCAGCAGGCGTTTGACACCCCAGTAAACTGCGACCTTATAGGCGGATTTTTATTGAACATTGAATGCCTGCAAGCAGCAGTTAACCATCCACTAGGGCAGGGGCACGTTGAGGGGCGATCGCCATCGAATCGTCCGATTGACTGGCGGCAGCAGCAAACGACTGCCGCACGACTGCTGTTACTTGCTGGGTCTTGCTGTCATAGACCTGGGTCATCATCTTAGGATAGAACCCGATTCCAATAATAGGAACCAACAGCGAGGCGATGATAAAGACTTCACGGGGTTCGGCATCGACCAGGATTTCGTGTTCCACCAATTCTTTGTTTTCTGGGCCGAAGAAGATCTCCCGCAGCATGGCCAACAAGTAGATTGGTGTCAAAATCACACCAACAGCGGCCAGGATGATAATGATGGTCTTAAAGGTGGGGTCGTAGGCATCACTGGTCGCAAACCCAACAAACACCATGAGTTCCGCGATAAACCCACTCATGCCCGGTAGCGCCAGGGAAGCCAAGGAGCAGGCGGTAAACATAGCGAAGATCTTGGGCATCTTTTTGCCGACTCCCCCCATCTCCTCCAAGATCAGGGTATGGGTGCGGTCGTAGGTGGCTCCCACCAGGAAGAACAAGCTTGCCCCAATCAGACCGTGTGACACCATTTGCAGCACAGCCCCGCTCAGTCCCAAGTCGGTGAAGGAGCCAATCCCAATCAGCACAAAACCCATGTGGGAGATCGAGGAGTAGGCAATTTTTCGCTTGAGGTTGCGCTGGGCGAAGGAGGTCAGTGCGGCATAGATGATATTGACCACGCCTAGAATCACCAGAATGGGCGCAAATCGCACATGGGCATCGGGCAGCATTTCCATGTTCATGCGGATCAGGGCATACCCCCCCATCTTCAGCAGGATGCCTGCCAGCAGCATGTGCACTGGAGCCGTTGCTTCGCCGTGGGCGTCAGGCAACCAGGTGTGCAAGGGGAAGATGGGGAGCTTGACGGCATAGGCAATCAAGAAAGCGCCATAGACCAGAAGCTGGAAGTTGAGAGCATACTCTTTTGCCATGAGCGATCGCATATCAAAGGTGACCGTATCGCCGTAGAAGGCCATGGCCAGCGCTGCTACCAGGATAAATAGGGAGCCACCTGCTGTGTAGAGGATGAACTTGGTAGCGGCGTATTGACGCTTCTTGCCGCCCCAAATTGCCAGCAATAAATAGACTGGGATCAGTTCTAGCTCCCACACCAAGAAGAACAGCAACATATCTTGGACAGCAAAGACAGCGATCTGCCCACCATACATCGCCAGCATTAGAAAATAGAACAGCTTAGGCTTGAGGGTGACCGGCCAAGCTGCCAGGATTGCCAGAGTAGTAATGAAACTGGTCAGCAACACCAGCGGCATGGAAATCCCATCTACCCCAACCGACCACTTCAAGTCCAAGGAGTTTACCCAGGTGTAGCTCTCAACCAGTTGCAGATCTGGGCTAGCAAGGTCGTACTGGGTGTAAAAGGCATAGACCGTAATCGCAAAATCCACCAGTCCAACAACCAGAGCAAACCAACGGACGGTGCGACCATCCTTGTCTGGCAGGAACGGAATTGCCAGGGATGCCACAATGGGCAATAGGATGATGGTGGTAAGCCAGGGAAAATCAGCAATATTCATGTAGCAAGTTTTATCTAAATTTATTGATGTTTATGGGGGGAATGGGGAGCTGAGCGATCGCTGCTCAGGTTGATCAGGACTGAGAGCATGTCACCTTTACAGGCCCTCATCCCCCAGCCCCTTCTCCCAAGTTGGGAGAAGGGGAACCGAACATCTCCAAGTCCCTCTCCCAGCTTGGGAGAGGGATTTAGGGAGAGAGCAAAGGTGACATGCACCCATCAGGACTCCTGCGGACTGAGGAAACTTCAGCCGATCGAAGCCAACCCCTTTCCCGATTGTGAATCCTTCTAAACGCAATTTAATCAGCCCTGAGTAAATACTCTAGAGATCTTAATGGAGTTTAATGATTTGTAGTGTTTGAAGCAATCATTTCTATCAATCCACAATCCCCATTTTAGGGGTGAGTTGATGTCCAGATGCCCGTAACTATGGTAGAGAAACGAGGAGAAAAGATTAACCAATCTGAGCCTAAATTACGCTACGAAAAATCCGCAGAAAAACTAGATGACGTCAGATAAGGAAACATAATAAGGAAACATAAATTCTGGATAAGCTGTGAGTCGGTTTGTCGTGGTGTAAAACGCATTTTGTAGACACCCCCTCGGCGCAGGGTTGCCCACAAAATGCGTTATCCCAACCTAACGTGAATTCCGGATCAAATGAAAACCCACAACCAAAGCAGGGTCAAGCACCGCCTGACCCTATTGCGCCCATGGTTAGGTGATACCCGAAATCAACACCAGCCCTAATACTGCACCAAACACAATCAGGGCATAGAATTGGGCACGACCGTTCTCTAGATATTTCAGCCCTTCCCCCGTCACAAGTGTGACAAAACCAGCTAGGTTGACCAAGCCATCGACGATGCGGATATCCACTTCCAGAACTTGCTTCGCCAGCCGACGACTGCCCTGAACAAACACGACGTCGTAAATATCGTCGATATACCACTTGTTCAACGACAACTGGTAGAGGGGTTGAATCTTTTGAGCGATCGCCGATGGGTCAATCTTCCGACTCAGATACATCAGCGAGGCCAGCGTGATCCCAATCAACGCGATCCCCACTGAACTGCCCCCCATTGTGAGGAACTCAGCCCAGTCGAAGTCAGCCGGGATCCCCAACGTGGGAACCTCAACGACCTCACCGGGAGGATGGATGAAGGCTTCAAAGTAGTTCGCAAACGGAGTACCCACTAGACCGATCAGAACCGATGGTAGTGCCAGCATCATGAGTGGGAAGGTCATCGTCAACGGCGATTCATGAGGCGTGTCGCTGTGATGGTGGTCAGGCGCTGCGCTGTGGTCGTCCGTCGGCGGTTCTGTCGTTAGCTCACGAGGATTCATGGCCCCTGGCCCAAAGGCCAGACCCATGCGCTGCAGTTGCTCTGCCCTGAGTTGACGCTTAATCTCTTCGTTCTTGCCCCGAAAGCTCCCCTCAAACGTGCTGAAATACATCCGGAACATATAGAAAGCGGTAATTCCAGCCGTCAGCCAACCAACCAACCACATGGCAGGTTTTGCGGCAAACGTGGCTGCTAAGATTTCGTCCTTTGACCAGAAGCCTGCAAAGGGGGGAATCCCAGAGATCGCCAGTGTCCCAATCAGGAACGTAATTGCCGTGATGGGCATATATTTACGCAGGCCACCCATCAACCGCATATCCTGAGCAAGTGTTGGATCATGGCCCACCACCTCTTCCATGCCGTGGATGACCGAACCAGACCCCAGAAATAGCATCGCCTTAAAGTAGGCATGAGTCATCAGGTGGAAAAGGCCAGCCGTAAAGGCACCTACTCCCATGCCCATGACCATGTAGCCCAACTGAGACATCGTGGAGTAGGCCAACCCCTTTTTAATATCGTTTTGGGTAATGGCGATGGTAGCTCCCATGAAGGCGGTGAAGGCTCCCGTCCAGGCAATCACGTCCATCGCAGTGGGAATCTCTTCAAACACTGGGAACATGCGGGCAATCAAGAACACCCCGGCGGCCACCATGGTTGCTGCGTGAATCAGGGCGGAGATCGGCGTAGGGCCTTCCATTGCATCGGGTAGCCAGACGTGGAGTGGAAACTGGGCTGACTTTGCAACAGGGCCAAGAAAAACCAGGACGGCAAATAGGGCAGCCAAGGCACCGCTGAGCGCGCCTGTTTCAACCAACTCGGTCAGGCGATCGCCGATCACATCAAACTCGAAGCTCTTTGTCGCCCAGTAGAGAGCCAAGATCCCCAAGAGCAGACCAAAGTCGCCCACACGGTTGGTGACGAAGGCTTTTTGGCAAGCATCAGCGGCAGCTTTGCGGTCGTACCAGTAGCCGATCAGCAGGTAGGAACACATCCCCACCAGTTCCCAAAAGACATAGATTTGTACCAAATTTGGGCTGATGACCAGACCAAGCATGGAGGAGCTAAACAGGCTCAAGTAAGCATAGAACCTGACGTAGCCAGGGTCGTGAGCCATGTAGCCATCGGTGTAAATCATCACCAGGAAAGCGACAGTGGTCACGATCACCAACATCAATGCGGTCAGATGGTCAATGGTGTACCCCATTGAGAGATGAAAGTCTCCAGCCGAGGCCCACTCAAAAAAGCGAGTGTAGGTCGGGTGTCCCTGAATCTGACTCCAGAGGATGGCGAAGGAATAAAACATTCCTGCTCCCGTCAGAGACACGATGAAGGTAGAACTTAACTTTCTAAGGTTACTAACGGTCTTGTTGTAGGCGATCAGACCCAAACCCAGCAGCATCGCCCCTGCCAGGGGCAGGACGGGAATGAGCCAGGCGTATTGGTAAAGGGAATCCATGGCTGAACGTGTTCTCTAGGTATTTATGCGACTGAGGCAAAACCGATTACATTGTGGCACAGACTGGGGGCAGCGGGTTGTCTGTGGGAGTTGTCCTTGGGAAAAGTGCCATTGCCTATTCGCTGAATAACGTCCATACTCAGTGACTGTCGTTATAGGGGTTACAGGAGCACCGCTGCCCCTATAACCCCTACAAATATGCTGGTAAAGCTGGCAGTGGAATATTTTCTACTCACAGATTTACGGGAATGATAGGCGCATCAACTGTTCACCTGAAACACTCTAGGGGGTGATTGTGTGTTCTAAAGTGCCCTTTTATTTTGATTTCAGATTGTGTCTTGGTGGGCGATCGCAAAACTTAACTCGGTCGAGACGACAATTCTCAAAAAAAATGCCAAGCAATCTGGCTGATCGGTTGAAGGGAGCGCTACAGTAGCAGCAAGGGTAGAGACGTTCAACCAGCAAATGGGGAACTCACTGTTGCCTTGAACTGCTGCCTTGAACACTGCTCAGTCGGATGATGGACACCCGTTTGAAGTGTCACACCAAATCGCTGGGAAACTCGGCGGGAATCATTAATCTTGGTGCAGGTTAGACCGTTATCTATAGAAATACTGGTATCAGAAATACTGGTATCTGGTATCGAGATACCTTTGGTATAGAGATACTGGAGAGAGGCATCTAGATGATTGAAGGAGGTGAGTGAAGAGCGATCGCACTCTCTACGCGATTCTCCAGCTCTCTCTTGATGGCGACCATATCAGCACGGCTAAACCCGTCCTAGGCGCACCAGTCTCTAAGTCCTCTGTCACCTTTTGAACGACATGGACTCGTCACGACATCAGGTGCGCTTTGAAGCACCCAAGCTTTCCGGCCTGTGTTTTCCTGCTCCCAGGTTGCTGCTCACGTTTTGCTTCTGCTACCCCCTCTCCCCCACTGTTTTGTCCTTATCATTGCTGATGCCCATGTTTTTAACCCGCCCTCGCCTCCTGCATGCCCTGTTGTTTAGTGGCACCGTCGCCTCAACGATCGCACTCTCCTCGGTCACACCTGCTGTTAGGGCGGAAGCTCAAACAAACCTGCAAGATAGCCCGAAGGCAGTGCTTGACCAAGCATGGCAAATTGTCTATCGAGAATACGTAGATGGTTCCTTCAACCGGGTGAATTGGCAGGAAGTCCGACAGGAACTCTTGGGACGCAACTATTCTTCCCGCGAAGACGCCTACCGCGCTTTGCGTCAGGCCCTCCAGCGACTCAACGATCCTTACACGCGCTTTATGGATCCGCGTCAGTACGAAGCGCTGACCAGTCAAACCTCTGGTGAACTGTCGGGGGTTGGCCTGCGGCTGAAATTAGAAGAGGGAACAGGGGCTATCACGGTTGTGGAGCCAATCCCCAACTCTCCTGCAGCAAGGGCGGGGATCCAAGTGGGCGATCGCATTCTCTCTATCGACGGTACCAGCACACAGGGCATGAGCATTGAAGATGCCTCCAATCGAATTCGGGGGCAGGTAGGGACTCGTATTGTACTGCGGCTACAGCGGCAGGGGCGGGGCCCGTTTGACCTCACTCTGACCCGCGCCCGGATCGAATTGCCCAACGTTTTTAGCAGCGTGAAGCAAGAGCAGGGCACCCGTGTGGGCTACATTCGCCTGACAGAGTTCAGCGCCCATGCTGCAGAGCAAATGCAACGCGCCATTCAGGAGCATTTGCGTCAGAATGTTGACGGCTTCGTGCTTGATCTGCGCGGCAACCCCGGCGGGCTGTTGCAGGCCAGCATCGAAATTTCGCGTATGTGGATCAACAATGGTGCCATTGTGCGGACGGCGGAGCGCAGTGGTGGACGCGAAACCATTAGTGCCAACAACCGAGCGTTGACGAATTTGCCACTGGTGGTGCTAGTGGACGGGAACTCAGCTAGCTCTAGTGAAATTCTCACAGGTGCTTTGATGGACAACAACCGCGCCATTGTTGTAGGCAGTCGAACCTTTGGCAAAGCGCTGGTGCAGTCCGTCCATCCCCTGATGGATGGCTCTGGTTTGGCGGTGACGATCGCTCATTACTACACGCCCAACGGTACGGACATCAGCGATCGTGGAATCACACCCAACATTGTGGTCAACCTCTCTGAGGAGCAACGGCGTCAGTTGTATACCAGCAATGCCATGGGTACCCGTCGAGACGCGCAATATCTACGGGCACTCGGTGCCTTACGGACGGCGATCGCCGCTTATCGCCAATCAACCCCTAGCGCCACTCGACCGGTCACACCCATCCCAGAAGCCAGAGTCCCTGATTCCAGCAGTATTCGTAACTAAATGTGAATTCGGGATAAGCTGAAACTCTTGCTGTTTCGTGCGCGTCGTGCACGAAACAGCAAGGGTTGTGGGGCACCACACGGTGCCCTGAAGCCCTCGATTTTTCGCGCGCGGCACGCACGAAAAATCGAGGGCTTCAGGTTATCTCGCATTCTCTTTAAAGATTACTGGTTAAAGATTACTGGCCAAAATGATACAGAAACCTTTAAAATCCAACCAGGCTTAAGAAGAGTAATTTTGTACTTTTTAAGTAGAGTTGTTCAGTAAAGTGAATCTTATTTGACATGAAATAGAGTTTAGTAAAAACTCTAAAGGTCTTCTCCCACAAGCCTTAAATCGAGAAAAGTCTATATTTTATAGCTTGAAACGCTTACGTTTCTAAAGTGTTTGCTCCGGTTTGTTGACTGCCATGGTTAAAATTCTTCATCTGTCGGACGTTCACTTAGGCAGTGGCTTTTCTCACGGTCGGTTTAACCCTGTTACTGGATTAAATACCCGATTTGAGGACTTTGTTAGGACATTAAGTCACTGTATCGATCGCGCCTTGGCAGAACCTGTCGATCTCGTCTTGTTTGGCGGAGATGCCTTTCCCGATGCCACTCCTGCCCCTTTAATTCAAGACGCCTTTGCGGCTCAGTTTCGTCGTTTGGTAGATGCAGGCATTCCCGTGGTTCTATTGGTGGGTAACCATGACCAGCACGCTCAAGGGCAAGGGGGAGCCAGTCTGTGTATCTATCGGGCACTGGGAGTCCCAGGGGTAGTGGTGGGCGATCGCCTCGAGACCCACCTGATTCACACTCAGAACGGCTCGGTGCAAGTGATTACTCTCCCTTGGCTGACCCGCTCAACCTTGCTGACCCGACCTGAAACCGAGGGACTTTCGCTAGCCGCCGTCAATGACTTGCTGATCGATCGCCTGCGTGTAGCACTTGAAGGCGAAATCCGCCGATTAGACCCGGATCTGCCAACTGTCCTGCTGGCACACCTGATGACGGACACAGCCCGGTTTGGGGCAGAGCGCTTTCTCGCTGTGGGCAAAGGCTTCACGGTGCCAATGGCGTTGCTCACTCGTCCCTGTTTTGATTATGTTGCCCTCGGACATGTTCACCGTCACCAGGTGCTTTGTGAGCAACCTTGGATTGTTTACCCCGGCAGCATTGAGCGAGTGGACTTTAGCGAGGAGGGTGAAGACAAGGGCTTTGTGCTGGTTGACCTAGAGTTAGGCAAAACAACGATCGAGTTTTGTCCCCTGCCTGTGCGCCGATTTCAGACCATTCGGGCCGATGTCTCAGGTGCGGAAGACCCAGAGGCAATGCTGTTGCAGGCGATCGCTACCCATCCGATCGAAGATGCAGTCGTCCGCTTGGTTTACCAACTCCGTTCCGATCAAATCGACCAAATTGACAGTAACCGTCTCCATCGGGCGCTGAGCGCTGCCCATACCTACACGATTCAACCAAAACTGGTCAGCCAACTGGCTCGTCCCCGTTTGCCAGAACTAGCAACGACTGGGACAATTGCCCCCCTAGAGGCATTGCGAACCTATCTGTCACACCAAACGCACTTGCAAGACCTAGCAGCCGATATGTTAGAAGTGGCTCAACGACTGTTGGCAAATGACCTTGAGAGCAGTCACTTGATGCCGTGGCTGCATGCAACCCCACGCTCTGAAACAGCAACCGAATCGACTGACAGGGACGGAGATATCTCTCAATTGAGACTCCTCTGAGCTTCTAATCTTAAGCCTCTAACTCTAAGTAGCGTGAATTCGGGATAAGCTGAAACCCTCTTAACCAGAGCTGACATTAAGTAGTATGGCGCTACGCGCTCATGATGTAAGACGTGTCTTGTGGGAAACCTGGCGTAGCGGGATTTCCCACAAAACGCTTTGTCTTAACCTAGGCGTTTAGCACTATACAGGCATATCTCTAGGTAACTCGATATGTTAGAAATATTAGAGTTTTAATATCTTTTCGACAAAGATTAAATTTTTTGTGATTGTTCTGCAAAAGTTGCATTATACGCAAATTCTTGCGATTAATTCGGAAAATAATCGAAGATTTGCATGAAGTTTTGGTAAAGAGAAGCGATCGCCTGAAACCGATTCGGAAACCGTTAACATCTTTTTACAGTAAGGGCCAGTCATCCTGTCTGGCCCATTTCTTTTTATGAAGCTTGTGTAAAGTTCTGGGCATGTGCCGCTGATCCCCGATCCAAAACGCAAAAACTTCGTGTTAGTTTGAGTCAGTTCCAGAACCAAAAGTGAATACGTAATGAGTTCGAGTTGGGTGCAGTTCGGATTTCGATTGTTCGGATGACGGTCTGATTTTTCCCAGAGGCTCCCTCGAGAACCCGTGTTTACGGTTTCTAGTGGCAGGCGCCAGTTGTGCGAGTGGTGCTGGCCGCGATGCAGGGATGTCACGCTCGACTTTCAACTGTTCTTCACGTATGGAGTGTATGTTTCAAAAAATTTGGAGCGGTTTAACAACTGCTGCGTTCATGGTTGCTACCGTTGGGACTGCTGCGCCTGGACAGACAAGTCCTGTCAGTGTGACTGACGACGAAGCACAGATAAAAGTTTCTCATCCTGAGGGCCAGGCCGATGCTTCGGATGCGGCTGCTCAAGGGAATGCAGAACCAACTAGTTTGACTGAGGCACCGCTTCCCTCAACCATTACCAATCCTGCTGCACTGACGGCGACTCCGAACACCGAAGTTAGCAAAATCGGAGAGTATCAGTCGGAAGAGACTGCTGAAGTAGCCGAAACTGCGATCGCTACGCTCTTATCTCATCCGCACCAGGGACGGCAGGCGACGACCATCTACGTCCGCAGTATCCCGGTGATCACGTTTCTGGGGTCGCCGTTAGCCCAGAGCCGTACCCAGGCAAATGCTGCGTTAACTCCCTCACCTACTCGTTCACTGGTTGCTGTTACAGCCGAGAATTCAGCTGGGATCAAGTTGGCGACCCCACCTGAATCGTCTTCGGATGTATCTGTTGCTCCAAAAGCAAGTGCCCCTGCTGATAAGTTGGCCCAAATTGCCACATCAGATGCTTGGAGAGCCGCAGCGATCGCCGCTCAACTCAATCAGCTTTACCGCAGTGACGTGGATGCTGAGACGATCACCGTCCGTTGGGATGCACAGCAGCGTCAGTATGTAATCCGCGTTGGTGATTCTGACTTGTTAACCCTTGGCCCTGATGTTGTGTTGCCAGACAGTACTGGCAATCGCTCGGTCGATGCACTGCAGATGACCAACCGTCTGCGTCGCCTCCTGGGAAGTGCGTCCCCTCTACAGGAAATAGCAGGCAGTCCCTCCCGCCGCAGCCTGCAAATTTCCCTGGGATCCATTCAGATTCGACTGAGTGGCCTGGCTTCTTGGTATGGGCCGGGTTTTCATGGCAATCGCAGTGCCAGCGGCGAGATCTTTAACCAGCATGACCTAACGGCTGCCCACCGGACTCTACCGTTTGGTACCCGGGTGCGAGTCACAAACCTGCGGACGGGTCAAGCTGTTGTGGTGCGTATTAACGATCGGGGGCCGTTTTCGAGAGGGAGAGTGATCGATCTCTCAGCCGCCGCGGCACGCGCAGTAGGGTTGCTCGGTATGGGTGTTGCTCCTGTGAGCCTAGAGGTTTTATCGTCTACCCAGACAGCCTATCAGCCCTGAACTTGATTATTGCTCGATTCTGATGGCAGTGACTTTGGCCGTGTCGCACGTCATGGGGGCTATTACGCCATGGCGCCATCAATAAAGAGTCAGATTTCGCACATCTCGATGTCCTTGGTTGAACGTCGTTTTGGTTTTGGAACAACCCAACGCATCCCAAGGCCAGACGCTAGGGCAACAGGATGGGGAGTCAGGAGATAGCACCCCTTTGTGGGGGATGTCCTCCGCCTCTTTCATAACGTCAGTTCTAGTTAGGTGGGTTTTGGG
>DVEB01000085.1 GCA_015295905.1 Synechococcales cyanobacterium M55_K2018_004 | reverse complement strand
GCGCAATGCACGTTTTACACCACGACAAACCGACTCAATAACCGACGGAGTCGGTATCACTTCACAGTGTAGGTGGGCAGATGGGCAAGTGGGTAGACCCTCACTGGTACAGACGATGTAGAACAGGAATTCACCCGCTTGATCGGGCCCTACGTTCAAGACGCGACGCTTGAGCGATCCTGTTGCTTCCTGGAGCTTGCCGGGGAATTCTAGGACAAAATCCGTGTCCTAAGCTATGCGTGTAGCGCTATATAAGTGCAGATTAGTGACAAGTGCAGATTAGTGACACCTGAGGGGTCATTTTTTGCAGAGTAATCAGCTCTACTTTCCCGTAAAAGGTCGCTCTTTGTGGTGTGGACGCTTTGACCAGAACAGGTTATGACACTGCTTCAACAACATAAACTCTCAGCCTTTGGGCTGGCATCTGGTGGATTTTTTGTCGCGTTGATGCTAGCAGCAGCCATTCCTCTCTACTTCAACGGAGTCATTTTGAATCGAGGAACTACTCAACGTTTGCAGGGTTTCTCCGGTTCCACAGCGGCTAATCTTCGGGTACAGGCGCAGCAGTTTGACCCGGAATATCGAGGGTTTTGGGGCACTGCGCCCGGCGCGGTGCCCCAAAACCCGCTTAACCAAAACTGACGTTACTTTAGCCGAGTCGGGTATGGTTGAGACGCTGCAAGCTAGCGAGTTAAGCGCAATCGTGTTAGCAGGGGGGCAAAGTTCCCGTATGGGGCGAGACAAAGCGCTCATTCCTGTGCAGGGAGTGCCGCTGCTGCAAAGGGTCTGTGCAGCGGCAAAATTCTGTACCGACCGTGTGATTATTGTGGCGCGGCAGGGTAGTTCTGACCACGTAGACCATTCCTATCTGGCTCAACTTCCTGCTGGATGTGAACTCGTGATCGAGTCATCACGGTCAGAGTATCCCCAAGGGCCGCTAGTAGGATTTGTCCACGGACTCACCCAGATCAACACCCCCTGGGTGCTGTTGCTGGCCTGCGACCTGCCCAACATTCGAGGTGAGGTCTTGCAACAGTGGGTGGGACTGTTGCCCCACGTGCCGCAGGAGGCGATCGCCCTCCTACCGCGCACAGAAAAAGGATGGGAACCACTGTGTGGCTTCTATCGCAGCAAAGCGTTGCCCTCCTTAGAACAGTTTGTGCAACGAGGTGGGCGCTCGTTTCAGCGGTGGCTCGCAGCGGAAAATGTCCAGCAATTGAGCCTGGAGGATCCCGCTGTGTTGTTCAACTGCAATACCCCTGAGGATTTGCATCAAATCGGCGAGCCTCTTTTGTAATCCTATTTTAACGCCAGTTCTGGTTAAGCGGGTTGTGGGGCACCGCGCCGGTCGCGGTGCCCCACAGCCTTTTGACATTCCGGGTTGACATTCCGGGTGCGTCGCGCCCAGAACATCGAGGGTTTCAGCTTATTCGAAATTCACGTTATTTGAGGCTTCTCAAGTGTTGCGAAACATGCTCTGAGAGCGCATTTCGCAACACTTGTCGTTTTCAGTATCAAGTTCCAGGTCCCAGGTTCAAGGCACATCAACCGGGATCAGGCCATCTTCGGGGAGATAGCTGACGTATCGACCTTCATCCGCCAAGATTGCCACAATTCGCAACGACCAGTCAGGGCCAACCTCCCTCAGATCAGTCCAGGGAATTGCGACCTCAAGGCACGTTGCAAAGGCAACCTGAGCCGTTGTTGGGCAGGGGTGCCAGAGGAGATCTCGGCCTGCTTCCTGAAGACGGCGATCGCCCGTCAGCAAGTTAATCGCCAAATGGTGGTGGAATAGATAGTTCAGCGGCGCTTCATCAGGTAGGTCGGCGATTGGGGCGGGGCTGTTGTGCATTGTTCGGCCTTCGTAGTACCAGAAGAGGTGCACTTCGGGCGGGATCTCAATGCCCGGACGGGCGCCACTCTTGAAATCGACCCGCAAATAAAAGTTGAGATGATCGACGCCATACCAAAGCCGTTGGATGGTGCTGGCACGGTGCATGGTCCCTCTGGCTCCGCCAACTTCAATGCGTCCGGCGTGGTCCCAGTCTTGGTCGTCGCCATATCCGTCGATGATGGGATGGATAAAGCCCTGGGGACGGTGAACTTGCTTGTGGGTGTGGTCTTCTAGGGGCAACTTGAGCTCTGGCGGGACAGGTTCGTTGAGTGCCCGGTAAAGCGCCATCAAGTGTTCGCGGAAAAGCTGGTCGAAAATGGCATCCTGGTTGGAGGAATGGCCTTCGCCAAACCACCAGAACCAGTCTGACCCCTCAGCGGCGTAAAGCGCTTCCCAGACTTCAGGATTGTTTTCCTCTGTGGCCTCTGGATGGTTTTCTAGTGTCTCCCGCGCTTCGTGCAGCAAGTCCCAGGCGCGATTTTTCACCGGGTCCCCAATCCACGTCGTGAAACTACCATCCACCCAGGAGCCGCTATGGAGGGAGTCAGCGGGTAGTGGCTGGGTAGGCGGGAACTGCTCCAGGTATTCTGAAACTGTCACCAGTTGCAGTTCTGTGTGATGGCTGAATTGCTCGTAGAGGCTTTCCAGGAAGGGAATGCCATCCAGTGGGTAGTGTTCCCAGCAGTTCTCGCCGTCGAGGGCGATGGTCACCAACCACGGATTCTCTAAACTGCTGCTGCCACTGGGTTGATGAGATTTGAGCGAAGAGGCGATCGCCTCCAGATGTCCCACCAAGTCCTTCGCTGCCGCCTGCGGATCCATCATGGCGTAGGTGAAGCCGATCAGGTCAGACAGACGATGGTCTCGGAACACGATTGCCAAGTTTCCCTGGGGGGTTTCCAACTGATAGGGGCGATATATCAACTCTGGTTCCTGCACATTGCCAGCATGGTCTCGCTCAAAAAAGTGCTTCAGCGACCAACCCAGCACCGCCTCGTCGGAAATTAACCAGCGAAACCCTTGTTCCGCCACGTCGGGCAGGATTGCCGGACTCACCGATTGTTCTGAGGGCCACAGCCCACGCGGTTCACAGCCAAAGCGATCGCGGTATACCTGCTTTGCTTTTTGCAGGTGACGGGAAATGTCTTCTGGCCACTGAAACCGATGGTGTGGCAGTTTTATATCGGGAACAGCCACCCGCGCAGCATTCGTGTCCGCTAGCAACGGCAGGATGGGGTGGGTGTAGGGCGTGGTGGTGATCTCTAATTGTCCGGCATTCTGCATCTTGCGGTGTTGCGGGATGATATTGCGCAGGATGTCTTTTTGCTTGGTGTAGATGCGCTGGCGATCGCTCAGCGTGAACCCTTTCCCCTGCTCAAACCAAGCTGCGATCTCCGGCTCGCCCCAGAAGAGGGGGTCAATCCAGGCCAAATTATGCCACGCCAACAGATCGGAAAAGTCTTGCGCATCCCAGTTTTCCAAACACCAGTTCGGGCCTTTATCCTGGCGCTGCAAGAAGAGTTCATTGTAACGGGGATGGGGATCAATTAGGGTCCGGTGGTTGCCATCAAAGAAATGCTGGATGATAAATTGCTTGTCGCTGATAGTCAACTGTTCCGTTGGCATCAGTGCCAGCTTCAAGTAAGGGTCAAACGCAATGCCCTCAGCGTATTCTTCGATCTGCAAGATAAGTGAGGGGACTAGGTTGACCGTCTGGTGCAGCTTGGGGTATCGCTCCAGCAGCAACACCAAATCCAGGTAATCTTTTGTGCCGTGGAGCCGCACCCAGGGAAGGCGATACTCTCCAGCGGTGCGACTTTTGTAGAGGGGTTGGTGCTGGTGCCAGACAAAAGCAACGTAGAGGGGATGAGGCATATCCGCAAGACCCAGAGAGGGCAGAACAGTATTCGTCTTTCTGTTTGAGTCTATCAGGAGAACTCAGCATCGATCCGTGTGCCAGGTTGCCACCCAGTTGTTTCGCCACCAACGCAAACGCGACGGTAATGCCGTCGCGTTTGCGTTGATTCACTCAACTCAGCAGATTGGCTCTCCCAGAATCTTGCACCGTTCTCGTTAAGCGTTA
Organism: Synechococcales cyanobacterium M55_K2018_004; assembly: GCA_015295905.1. Taxonomy (GTDB): domain Bacteria; phylum Cyanobacteriota; class Cyanobacteriia; order Elainellales; family Elainellaceae; genus DVEB01. The sequence continues at coordinate 9,533 of DVEB01000085.1, read as the reverse complement.
AACAGGCTATAGGCCGTATTATTCCTCTTCAGTCGCCTACCTGGCGAGAAGTCACTAACGTTAGCTTGGGTGAAGAGGGTTTTGGGATACGGCGCAGTACTCGATGTCCCAAAACCCTGGCTTTTCCGGGCACGGCACGCGAGGAGGGGGCGTAGATCTAGAGGACTTGCTCCACCTCAGCAATTTCGGGGATGCGCTCACGCAGGCGGCGCTCAATCCCCATCCGCAGCGTCATGGTGGAACTAGGGCAGGAACCGCAAGCCCCCTGAAGACGCAGGCGTACAACAGGGCCGTCTAACTCCACAAGTTCCACATTACCGCCATCTGACATCAGGTAGGGGCGCATTTCGTCGAGGACGCTTTCAACATTATCAACGGTTAATTCCATGTTTCCTTACCTAACAGACTTTCCCATCTCTTCTATTCTATGGCGCTTTTACGGTGCTACGCGCTCATGCTGTAAAAAGCTTTGGGTGGGAAACCCTGCTGCGCGGGGTTTCCCACCCAAAGCTTTCACGGGAATTCAGTAGCGGATCCGGGGATCGACCCACGCGTTGAGGATATCGATCAGAATAGAGGCGATCGCCACAATGACTCCAAAGAAGACCATCAGCCCCTGCACCACCGGGTAGTCTCGGAACTCGATCGCCTCAAACAATCGGTTAGCCAGGCCAGGCCAGGAAAAAGTGACCTCAGTCAGCACAGCTCCCCCTAGCAGGGAGGCGATCGTCAATCCAAGGACCGTGATCACGGGGATGAGAGCATTTTTGAGGGCGTGGGAGAATACGATCTGAGCTTCGGGGATACCGCGAGCACGTGCCGCTTCCACATAGTCTGCCCGCAGAGTTTGTTTCAAATTGATTCGGACAATTCGCTCAAAGATGCCGCTCAACAAAATTCCTAGGGTGAGGCTGGGGAGAGCCAGGTAGTAGAGGGCCGTGAAGAAGGCAGAGAAATTCCCCTGCAACAGGCTGTCTACCAAATATAGACCTGTTGGCCCTTGGGGAGCAGTTTGGTTGAGCGGAAAGCGCGTGCCAATCGGAAACCAGCGCAACTGTACAGCAAAGATGAGTTGGAGGAGCATCCCAAACCAGTACATCGGGACAGCGTAGGTGATGATGCCAAACAACCTTCCGCCTGCATCCAACGGTGTATTGGGCCGGGAGGCCGCCAGCGCACCGATGGCAACCCCCACCACAACCGAGACCAGCATACTGAGAACGGTGAGTTCTACCGTCGCAGGAAAATGTTGCCGGATAATTTCCCAGACCGATTCCCCCTGAGTGGTGAGGGAGGTGCCCAGGTCAAACCGGAGCAAATCCCCCAGGTATCGCAGGTATTGCAGCCACAGGGGAGCATCTAGCCCCAGGCGTTGTCGCAGTTCTTCCTTAGCAGCTTCAGGAGCGCGATCGCCCAATACCACATCCACGGGATCCCCTGGAGTGGCCCGCAACAGCAGAAAAACCACCGTTGTGATCGTCCACAACATCAGGGGAGCCAGCATCAAACGGGACAGGACGTAGTATTGCAGGGCTTTGGAGCGTGACATAAACCGAGCAGCGATTGGAACAGCAGAGAAACGGGTTTGCGAGCGGCGCACTCAGCCCACCCATCCCCCAAAACTAGGACAGGGCTTGGACAACTGCGCGACTACTTCTGGATCTGCCAGAGTAGGAATTGTTGTGTCGGTTGAATGGCCACTCCCTTCAAGCCGCCCTGGGCAAAGATATAGTCCTTGTTTTGCCAGAGTGGAACTAAGGGGACATCCTGTGCCATCAAGGTTTGTAACTCTTTTACCTGCGTTTTGCGAACCGCAGGGTCTTGCTCGGCACGTTGCTTACTCACCAACTCATTGGCCTTTTCACTGAAGTAGAAAGTACCGTCAGACTGGGTTGCCCCTTCTTGGCAGAGCGTTGTTGCAGACCCCCGGTTGCAACTCATAAAGGGATACACAAAATTATCCAAATCATAGAAGTCGGGATACCAGTTTTGCAGGACGGCGGGATAAATTCCTTCGCCCACCTTCTCGAACAACGTCGCCCCTTCTACGTTTTTCACATCCACAATCACTAGTCCGGCCATATTCTTCTCAATTGCCTCTTTCAAGGTGCCAGCAACCAAGTTGCGGATGGTAGAGGCAGAGGGATACCAAAGCTGTAGGGTGAAAGGCTTAGAGGTGGAAAAACCGGCCTCGGTCAACAGTTGTTTGGCCTTCTCATAGTTGCCATCCCCGTAAGCTTCCTGAAACACTGGCTGATAAACATCGCTGAAACCAATCGGGATGATGCTATAGAGTGGCTCCGCCTGTCCCTGAAAGACGCGATCGCGGATCAGCTTCCGGTCAACCATTGCTGCGATCGCCTGACGCACCTTGAGGTTGTCCAGCGGCTGCATCTTCAGGTTGAGCGACAAATAGTTCACAACCGTTGTCCCGGCGGTAATCACCTGCCAGCCACCCGAACTCGCTTCCCGTTCCAGGCTGGCAATCTGTTCTGGGTCTAGGGTTTGATAGGCAATATCCAGGCCACCTGTGCGGAAGGTGTTGTAGAGGTTGGCAGCATTTGTCAAAAGCTGGATATCAATGCCCTGATTGGCAGGTTTTTCGCCCCAGTAGTCGGGGTTGACATCTAACTTGATTGCATCGGTACTGAAGGAGGCCAGCTTGTAGGGGCCAGTACCAACGAAGCTGTTGGGTTTGAACTTACCTGGGCCAACTTCATAGGCACTCGGCGCCACCGGCGTGATCCCTGCGAAGGTGAGCAGGGCCGGAAACGCCGAAAAGGGAGATTTCAGTTTAATGGTGAGTTCAGTTGGACTATTGGCCGTCACGGACTCGATCTTTTCAGAAAGCAGGTAGGCGGGCCGCCCCCCATTTTCCATAAACCGCCGGATGGAAAAGGCCATCGCTTCGGCATTAAAAGCGCTGCCGTCATGAAACTTCACGCCGGCGCGTAGGGGAATCGTATAGGTCAACCCATCGGCACTGACGGTCGGTAGTTCCGTTGCCAGTTGGGGAGCCAGTTCCGTCGTCCCAGGCGTATAGGTGTAGAGGCGATCGCCCATATTTTGCAGCAAGATCAGCGGGAAAATCTCGTAGGCATCCGCAGGATCTAGCGTGCGAGCCTTCAGCGTCGTCCCCATCGAGATACGACCATTGCCAGTCCCGCTTGCCCCAGCAGACGATGCTCCCGGTGTCTGAGATGCCGGGGGCGCACCACAAGCCACCGTCGTCACCATGCTCAACCCCGATAGCGCAGCAAACTTTAGAAAGGATCGCCGCTTCCAACCAGCAAGACCAGACCAACTCATGACGGACTACCCCAACAACTCACGCAATCACTAACATCCGAAACTTTATACCTTTTTTAGGGACATAAGCGTTTTCCGATCTGGGAAAACACTTTCCTTATGCAGGACTTATGCAGGACCTTGGGAGGTTTAGGAAACACGCCCCCACCACGTCGTCGTCCTGTCGATAGAGCAACTCGTGTTCCAGATATCGAGCATAGCGGGAAATGGGAGAAGTGGGGGGGGTACGTGCAGGTCTCTCGTCGTTCTCGCCCCACGCAATGGCTTAACGTGAATTCGGGATGCGCTACAACCCTTGATGTTCTGCGCACGTTACACACAGAACATCAAGGGTTTTGAGGAGTTTTGGGACACTGCGCCGAGCGCGATGCCCCAAAACCCGCTTAACCTGAACCGACGTTAATTCAGATGGCATATTCTATCTGAATTTAATTCAGATGGAATAATACAGAGGGAAAGCCTTTGCTTCCTTGGGCTTCACGTAGACTCGTTGCTGGGGCTCTAGGTTCAGTTCATCAAAGCGTTCGCGGGTGAGATGGGCAGTCATCACCTGGCCATCATCCAGGGTAAGTTCCGCCTGGATTTCCCAACCCAGGTGAATAATGCGACTGACGCGAGCCGGGACCGTAGTGCCGTTGGGCTGAATTTCCACGAGCAAGTCTTGGGGACGGATAAACACCTCTGGATGGGCCGAGTCGAAGCCATTGTTCTGCACCAGTTTAGAACTACTCGGGAGAACGTTTACCGGGCCAATGAAGCTCATCACAAAAGCACTTGCAGGGTGATCGTAGATCTCAGCCGGGGACCCGACCTGCTCAACCTTACCTTTGTTCATCACCACAATCTCGTCAGAAACCTCCATCGCTTCCTCCTGGTCGTGGGTGACAAAAACCGTAGTGACGTGAACTTCATCATGTAGTCGCCGCAGCCAGACGCGCAGGTCTTTGCGGACTTTGGCATCCAAGGCACCAAAGGGTTCGTCCAGCAGCAGCACCTTCGGTTCCACCGCCAGCGCCCTTGCCAGCGCTACTCGCTGCCGCTGCCCACCAGAGAGTTGGGAGGGATAGCGATCGCCCAACCCACTTAGTTGCACCAGTTCCAGCAGTTCCTCAACTTTGTGTTTAATGCGCTGTTTCGGTGCCTTGCGGATTTCCAGACCAAAGGCAATATTTTGCCGCACGGTCATGTGCTTAAACAAAGCATAGTGCTGAAACACAAAACCAATATTGCGGTCTTGCACACTTTCGTGGGTAGCATCGCGCCCGGTCAGGAAAATTTTGCCCGAGTCGGGTTGTTCGAGGCCAGCGATCAACCGTAACAGGGTTGACTTGCCAGAACCTGATGGCCCCAGCAGGGCCACCAGAGACCCCGTTTTGATTTCCAGGTTGACCCGGTCAACCGCCTGAAAACTGCCGAACCGTTTTGATACGTCCTGAACAAGAATACCCACAATGCTCACCTCAGCCCAAGAACTTTTGCACCTTAATAATGAGTGACCTTAAACCAGTGCATGATTGCAGCAGGTGAACCATTGCCCTCTTCGTCACTCACCCTCTGGGATATCCATGCACTCCTAAAACACGGTTTGCCGATGTGCTTTATGTAGTTTTATAGCACGGTCTCTTGGTATCTTGTCTAAAATTCTTTGGGAGATTCTCTGTAACTTTAAGAGCCTGCAGCGTAACTTTATAAAACTTGCTCCTTCCGGTGGACCCTCAGCAATTCTCATTTTGCACTTCTAGTGTGGGTTTAGCCTGCCCGTGGCAGGCTAAACCCACTGCTAATTTTCATGCTGAGAATTGCTGGCTTGCCCTAGACTGACGATGGAAGTCCCCAACAAGCGGTAGAATAAAATGCCGGTTGTTCTCGCCAAAGAGCAAGATTCATGATTTCCAGTAACGATTTTCGTCCAGGTGTCAGCATCGTCTTAGATGGCTCAGTCTGGCGGGTAGTCGAATTCCTTCACGTTAAGCCGGGGAAGGGGTCTGCCTTTGTCCGGACCAAGCTGAAAAATGTCCAGAGTGGCAACGTCGTTGAACGGACGTTCCGCGCCGGTGAAACGGTGCCTCAGGCCATTCTGGAAAAAAGCACTATGCAGCACACCTACAAAGAAGGTGATGAATACGTCTTTATGGACATGGCCACCTATGAGGAAGGCCGCCTCAGCGCTGCCCAGATTGGCGATCGCGTCAAATATCTAAAGGAGGGCATGGAAGTCAACGTCGTTCGTTGGGGTGACCAAGTGCTGGAAGTTGAATTGCCCAACTCGGTTGTGCTAGAAGTCATCCAAACTGACCCTGGTGTAAAAGGTGACACTGCGACAGGGGGCAGCAAGCCCGCCATCGTAGAAACGGGTGCCCAGGTGATGGTGCCGCTGTTCATCTCTACGGGTGAGCGGATCAAGATTGATACCCGGACAGACACCTACCTAGGACGTGAATAACGGGTTGAGGAATTTCAGGTAGACCTTGAGGATTTGCTCTGAGGGCGTGAACTAAGTTGAGGCTCTGGCTCAAGGTTTTCTTTGAAGAACTTGACCAACCAACCTAAACAGTGGACAGAGTGCGGGCAGAGCATAGAAGCAAGCGCTGTCCGCCGCCTGTTTCAATCCTTAGATGCCTGGTATAACCGCGATACCAGTCAAAAACGAAAAACAGGCATCCTGCTCGGCCCATTGCCACCAAGGCATTTCTGCAAAAAGGGCTAACAACAAAACCTAAGTTTGGCTGACCTCAGTTTCGCTGATCAACCGGAAACTTCCTCAAAACGAAACCTCTTGATACGACTGTGGAATTAAACTTTAACGAAATCCGTGAACTCCTGGCGATTCTGAATCAAACAGATATCGCAGAGATCACGGTTAAGAGTAATGATTTTGAACTGACCGTTCGCAAGGATGTGAAGGGGGCTGAACGTCCCTCTACTGCTGCTGACGCTGCTGCCGTGCCCAGCCCTGCGCCAACTGCACCTCTCGCCGCAATGATGCCCTCTGCGATCGCCCCCGTGGCTCCGGCTCCTGTTGCGTCTCCCTCGGCACCTCCTCCACCCTCCCTAGCTACAGAGAAGTTGGTAGACATCACATCCCCAATGGTGGGGACCTTCTACCGCTCTCCGGCTCCTGATGAGCCGCCCTTTGTGGGCGTGGGCGATCGCATCCGCGCCGGACAGACGGTTTGCATCATTGAGGCAATGAAGCTGATGAACGAGATTGAAGCCGAAGTCTCTGGCGAAATCGTCGAAATTCTCGTGCAAAACGCCGAACCGGTAGAATACGGCCAGGTTTTGATGCGAGTCAATCCAGGTTAACTGTCTTCAGGTCGATCGAACGCTGGATGTTTGGTTGTACCTAGCGTGCGACATTTTTGGCACTGAAAGCGACACGTGTTGCAAAGCGCGCTCCTAGGGGGTATTTTGCAGCACAATCAGGAAAATAGTCCCAAGGCCAGATCACTCTAAATTTTGGGGATCGCCGCCAGTTTGGGAATGACTCAGGTATGATGGGCGGTGACTCTGTTGACAGGCGTAGGTTCTGTCACCCTATTCCAGCTAATCCGCGTTGTATGGGTGCATGTCATGTCACGTTTGCCCTCACCCTAGATCCCTCTCTCAAGCTAGGAAAGGAACTTTGAGATGCTCGGCTCCCCTTCTCCTAAGTTGGGAGTAAGTTGGGAGAAGGGGCTAGGGGATGAGGGCCTGAAAAGGTGACATGCTCTCCGTCGTATCTGCTGTCCCTGTATCTTCTGGGTAAGCCAATGGGCGATCGCCGTTTCCCCCTTTCAGACCACCTGCCAGCCTATCTACAAAAAGCTCGTTTGGCTGCTGCTCCAGTGCGTCGCCTACCAGCGTGGGCCATTCTGTCATTGACTGCCAATGTTCTGCTGTTGGCGGCCATCGGATATGCCGTGTTACGCAATAGCCGTTTGGCGCTCACATCTCCCACCTTCGCCACAACCCCCAGCGCCACCACGATCCCCATCCCACCTCGCCCCGCTGCTGCCCCGACACCGCAGTTGGGGCCACGCCAGTTTTACAACTATCAACAATGGGTAGAACTGTTGCAGAACGAAGCTGCCTTCGCCGCCCAGTCCAATCCTGATCGGCTCACTGTTCTGCTCGGGGACTCAATCAGCCAGTGGTTCCCCCCGGACCAGTTGTTACCAGAGCGCCACTGGCTCAACCAGGGCATTTCGGGAGAAACAACCGCTGGCCTGCTGCAACGGCTTGACCTGCTGGATGAAACTCGTCCGAAAACTATCTTGCTAATGATTGGCATTAACGACCTGCTGCGGGGTGTAGACGATGCCACCCTGCTAGCAAACTATCGACAGATCGTTCGCTATCTCCGCACAATGCATCCAGAGACGCAACTAGTGGTGCAATCGATCTTGCCCCATGCTGCCGCCGCCGCCACCTGGGAGGGGCGCGATCGCCTCCTAAACGTACCCAATCAACGCATCAGGCAGCTCAACCAGCAGTTAGAAGCAATTGCCACAGAGCATACCGCCTACTACCTAAACCTCTACCCCCTGTTTACCGATGCCAACGGTAATTTACGCATGGAACTCAGCACCGATGGCCTACACCTCAACCCACGCGGCTACCTAGTGTGGCGGACTGCGCTCCAGATGTATTTGCAAGGTCAGGGTTAGGCTGGCACGCGCCCATCTTTGGTAGGCTATTCATTAACGTTTTCCTCCAATTGTTTGTGAATCCCATGGATACTAAGGCGTTTAAGCGATCGCTCAATAGTTCGGAGAACTACCACCGCAAAGGATTTGGTCACGAGGAAGCAGTCTCTGGGCAAATGCAATCAGAGTATCAGAGCGATCTGATCCAGGAAATTCGCAACAACAATTACACGCTGACCCGGGGCGATGTAACGATTCGGCTGGCCCAAGCCTTTGGCTTCTGCTGGGGGGTTGAACGAGCCGTGGCAATGGCCTACGAAACCCGCCAACACTTTCCTAGCGAGCGCCTGTGGATCACCAATGAGATCATTCACAATCCCTCCGTCAACCAGCGCCTGCGGGAGATGGAAGTCAACTTTATCCCGGTACAAGCAGGCCAGAAAGACTTTTCGGTGGTAGGCCAAGGTGATGTTGTGATCTTGCCAGCCTTCGGGGCCAGCGTCCAGGAGATGCAACTGCTGAACGACAAAGGATGCACCATCGTAGACACGACCTGCCCCTGGGTCTCAAAGGTGTGGAACACGGTGGAGAAGCACAAGAAGACTCACCATACCTCCATCATCCACGGCAAATACAACCACGAAGAGACGATCGCCACCAGTTCCTTTGCAGGCACTTACCTGATTGTCCTCAACCTGGAGCAGGCAGAGTACGTCTGTAATTACATCCTCAATGGTGGCGACAAGGCTGAGTTCATGGCAAAATTCAGCCGGGCGTGTTCCACCGGGTTTGACCCCGATCGTGACCTGGAGCGGGTGGGCATTGCCAACCAGACCACCATGCTCAAGAGTGAGACGGAACAGATTGGCAAGCTGTTTGAGCGCACAATGATGCGAAAGTATGGCCCCGATAAGCTGAATGAACACTTCCTGGCGTTTAACACAATTTGTGACGCAACTCAGGAACGGCAGGATGCCATGTTTGAACTGGTGGAGGAGCAGCTCGACCTAATGGTGGTTGTGGGGGGATATAACTCATCCAACACCACCCATCTCCAAGAGATTGCCATTGAGCGAGGCATTCCCTCTTACCACATTGACAGTGGCGATCGCATCGGCCCCGGCAACCGCATCGAACACAAGCCCTTGCATCACGACCTCGTCGTTACAGAAAATTGGCTCCCCCCAGGCCGCATCATTGTGGGAGTCACCTCTGGTGCTTCTACCCCTGACAAAGTGGTGGCCACAGTGATTGAAAAGATCTTTGCGCTGAAGCCAGTTGCTCCAATCGAGGTGGCAGGTTGCTCGAACTAAAGGTATCTCCCACGAATTGAGAATTGCTGCCATGGTTTCAGCAATTCACAGCATGAAAATTAGAATTGGGATAGTCGCATCCTACGGACGCGGCTATCCCAATTCTAGTGGGGATTCAGCCCACTAAAAGCGGGCTAAATCCCCACTAAAAGTCCAAAATGAGAATTGCTGCCATGGTTGGGAGCATTGCTGCTGCACCCCAAAAAATCGCTACAATAGAACAAATGAACTAAATTGATGGTAAACCTTCAATAGTCAAACAATAGTCAAACAATAGTCAAAC
>DVEB01000037.1 GCA_015295905.1 Synechococcales cyanobacterium M55_K2018_004 | reverse complement strand
AGGGTTTTGGGGCACCGCGCCCGGCGCGGTGCCCCAAAACCCTCTTAACCCGAACCGACGTTATGACGGTTTTGCGGCGGTGCAGGCCAAACTCCGATGCTGGCTCAGGTCAGGGCGAAATTTTTGCAGCCAGAAGAGTCTGGATTTGCAGGAGCAGTTCTTCGCGGGTGCAGGCTCCTTTCTCTAAAATCTGCTGCACGTAGCCGTTGAGCCTGAGGCGATCTTCCACAGTGACATCCTTGGCCGTCAACACAACGATGGGCAGCGATCGCCACGCCTCGCGCTGTTGTACCGCAGCCACAAAACCAAATCCATCCACCTCTGGCATCATCAGGTCTAACACCACGAGGTCAGGCTGGAGGGTCTCTAGGATGTCTAGCGCAAGCCGACCATTTGTGGCAGCGGTGACGGTAAAGCCTTCCTTCTCCAGTGTTTGACGGACGAGGTCGCGGGTGGCGGGGTCGTCCTCCACCAGCAAGATGTGGTTGCCCTGGGCACGGGAGCAGTGCTTGCGTAAGACCTTAAGCAGGCGATCGCGCTCGATCGGTTTGACCAGATAATCGGCAGCCCCCAAGGCATAGCCCCTGCAGTAATCATCCATGATGGTGACCATCACAATGGGAATCTCTGCTAGGTCTGGGTCGCTCTTGAAGGCGGACAGCAAAGCCCACCCATCAACCTGCGGCATGATCACATCCAGCGTGATGGCAGTGGGGCGCTCTTGTTTGGCTCGTTGCAGTCCCTCTTGGGGAGTGAGGGCCGTCTGCACGCGGAACCCCTCTTTCTCCAAAAACCGGCGCATCAGATCGTGGGCAGTGGGGTCGTCATCAATCACCAGGATCAGGGGAGCTTGGGAGGAAACAGGGGGGGACTCCTGAGTCGCCGGGGTCAATGGGGCTGCGACTGGCCGCACGGCTGCAGGCAGGTGCATGGTAAATGTACTGCCCTGACCCGGTTCGCTCACGACCTCAATTTCGCCTCCCATCATCTGACAGAAGCGTTGGGCGATCGCCAGTCCTAGCCCTGTTCCGCCATACTTGCGAGTGGTCGATGCATCAGCCTGAGTAAAGGCTTGGAAGACACGAGCCTGCTGGTCCTGCGTCATGCCAATACCCGTATCGCTAACGGTGAAACGCAAACAGTCATCTTCCGTTGGCTCAGGTAGATGGCCGCCTAAATCATTGGCTGCTCGTGGGTTTTCTGTGGCACTGAGGCGCTCGACCGTCAAGGTGATCGTTCCATGCTCGGTAAATTTCGCAGCATTGCTGAGCAGATTCAACAGGTTTTGCCGCACCTTCGTTTGGTCTGCGTGCATCGATCCCAGCCCATCGGCACAGTGAACTTCCAGCCTGTTGTGATTTTTAGCAATCAGGGGAGCAACAGTGCTAACCACCTCCTGCACCAGTGCCCGCACATCAAAGGTTTCCAGGTAGAGATCCATCCTACCTGCTTCAATTTTTGACAGGTCTAGGATGTCGTTAATCAGCGTCAGTAGGTGTTTCCCGGCCTGGTGGATGCGTTCCAGATCGGGGATAAAATCTGCCTGTCCGAGATCTGCTGCCTCCTCCTGGAGCATTTCACTGTAACCAATGATGGCGTTGAGTGGTGTGCGTAACTCGTGGCTCATGTTGGCGAGGAATTGGCTCTTGGCGCGGTTGGCCTGCTCCGCCGATTCCTTCTCTAGCTGAAAAGCTTCTGCCCGTTTGCGCTCGCTGATGTCGCGTAAGTTTAAGATAATGCCATTGATGGCAGGGTTCTCAAGCAGATTGTGGGCGATTGCCTCTAGGGTCACCCAGGCGCCGTCCTGACGCCGCAGCTTCAGTTCCGTGGGGCGGGAGACGACTGTTGCCGTTTGTTGCAGCAGAGCCTGGAGGGCAGGCTGGCTGTCGAGCGCCACCAAATCTGCCAGCAAACGGTCTAGCAAGGCATCTGCGGCATAGCCCAGCACTCCCGTAACGGCAGGACTGGCGTAGTGTAGCCGCCCCTCTGGGTTGACCAGAAACACCACATCAGAGGCATTCTCAATCAGAGCACGAAAATACTCCTCACTCCGCCGCAGTTCCTCCTTGGCTTGGTGCAGGCTGAGTTCGCGGTCGCGCACTGCCGCCATCATCTGCTGAAACGTTTGAGCCAGCACCCCCAGTTCATCGTGGCGATGGGCGACCTGTGCTAGGGAGTCGGGGGGTTCCTGGGTGGTGGCCAGAGCGGTTGCCGACTGGGTGAGACGAGCCACCGGGTCAGTCACACGGCTGGCCAGGAGCAGCGAAGCCGCTAGCCCAATCGCCAGGATTGCACCAGAGGCGATCGCCATCCTGCCCATATCACGCCACAACGCCTGCTTTAAGGGTTCTGTGGAGAGGTAGAGCAGTGTTGCCCCCGCTACCTGATTGTCGTCTCCCCAGATGGGCACCATTACCTTGAGCAGGTCACCATCTAGGACAACCAGGTTTTGCTGCTCACGGATCACCGTTTGCAGGCGCTGTGCATCCTGGTCGGTGAGGCTAGCGACCTGCCGCTGACCAGCGGTGATGCTGCGGGCCAAGTTCCGCAGTTGAGTGTCTACGACCCGCACCGCGACTACGGTGGTGCCATCGACGAGCTGATCGGCCAAGCGTTCTAGGCCAACTTGGTTGCGAATCCGATTTAAGAGCGCGGCAGCAAACCCCACCTGGACGATGCGCGGCTTGTCTACCCCGGCCACGCCGACATACTTAAAGATGCGGTCGTCAATTTCTCGCTGACGGGCCTGCTGCACCACCACTGCCTGTTTGCCCTCTAGCAAAGGCCAAAACTGGCTGGCCTGCGGTTGCTTTTGGGGGTCGGGGCTGAAGCTAAAATTCACCGTGGTCAGGTTTCGCAGGTAAGCGTTTCCCTGGGAGTCGGTGATCCAGAATTCATCCACCACGGTTGTGTCGGCGATCGCCTGCAAGCGAGCGTTAATGTCTGTGGGAGACATGCCTGCCTGTTCTGCGATCGCCACCAAATGACTGGCAAGGGTTGCCTGCACCACCATCTGTTCGCCCATCAAGTCATCCACATCCCTGGGCACCCGGTTGGCAAAGCGCACCATGCGCGCGAGAAACTGTGCCATCAGCAGCCCATCCTTGCTCTGTTGAGCCAGGATCGATTGACGAGTCCCCCAGGTCAACACGCCTGCGGTCACCGCCAGAGTTGTGACCAGGAGTGAAGTGACGAGAAGGAGGATGCGGCTGCGGAGGTTCATGGAGAGGGGGGAAGGGGGAGGTACGAATCTATAAGGGGGAGGTATGAATCTAAAATCCAAAATCCAAAACTGAACTGGAATTAGGCGTTGGGGCTAAGGGCTTGGGGTGGGGGAGTAGGGCTGATGATATGGTGGCGCAGTTGGTTGAGCAGGCTGGGCAGGGGGGCAGTGGGCTGCTGGAGCAGATGCTCAATCTGAATGTGCAGGTGATGCCGGTCGGTTGGGGAGAAGTCGCTGGGGATGAGGCAGATGAAGGGGAGCGATCGCGCTTCGACTAGGGTTTGGACGTGCTGGAACAGCCGCAGCAGGAGGGGCGTTGCAGCGTTGAGTAAGCGCAGGTCGAGGAGGATAGCATCGGGCACGATAGAGAGTTGGCGGAGGTCGGTGGTCAGGGTTGCCAGCGTGATGTGTCCATGGGTTGGGTCGAGTCCTGCTAGAGGATGGGTCTGGTTTGAGAGCAGCAAGAATTCCCGCGGCGAGTTAGTCGGGGAAAGCCAGGGGTGGAGGATGTGCGATCGCCCTACTGGCTCGGAGACTAAATGCTGCTCGAATGCGGCTATCCCCAAAACGAGGCCGACCGGATCAGCGGACTTGGCCTGCGCCCCGGCACCCGCTCGGACTGCCATCAACCCTACTGGAATGGGGGTTAGATTGGGGTCATGCTGTAGGCTCTGCAGCACTGCCCAACTGTCGGCACCGGGCATCAGCAGATCCAGCAAAATCAGGTCGGGCCGCAGTTCGCTGGCCAGGCGCAGCCCTTCTCGGCTGCCCCAGGTGGTGACAACGCGGTAGCCTTCTCGATTCAGGGCGCTGACCATCCAGTCGCGCACCGAGGGGTCGTCGTCAATCACCAGGATGAGGTGAGACTCAGCACTGCTCTGAGGTAGAGAAAAGGGGGCGATCGCTGTCGTCTGGGGCACTGCTACTGGCAGCGTGACCGTGAACGTTGAACCCTGCCCCACCTCACTGGCCACCTCAATCCTGCCGCCCAACATGCGACAGTAGTGGGCGCTGATCGCCAGACCGAGGCCCGTCCCGCCGTACTTGCGGGTGGCAGACTCATCTCCCTGCATAAAGGCTTGAAAGATGCGTTGTTGCTGCTCGACGGGGATGCCGATGCCTGTGTCCGTCACTTGCAGCGTGAGGCAGTCAGTCGCAGCAGCAGGGGCTTCTGCCAGAGATGTGTCCCGATGGCGTTGCACCTTCAGCGTAATTGTGCCATTTTCGGTGAATTTGGCGGCGTTGCTGAGGAGGTTCATCATCACCTGACGCAATTTGCCAGGGTCGCTGTAGATGGTGCCGAGCGAAGTTGGCAGCTCGACCTGCAAGGTATTCCTGCCATTGGCCATCAGTGGTTGAGCAGTTTGGATAACAGACTGGAGCAGGGCATCCAGATCAAAGGACTCTAGATGAAGCTCCATCTTGCCGACTTCCAGCTTAGAAATGTCGAGAATGTCATCGATCAGGGCTAAGAGGTGTCGCCCAGCACTGGCGATTTTTTGCAGATCGGGCACAAAAGATTCCACACCTTCCGCCTCGGCATCCTCCCGCAACATTTCGCTATAGCCAATGATGGCGTTCAGCGGTGTGCGGAGTTCGTGACTCATGTTGGCGAGAAAGGCGCTTTTGGCCCGGTTGGCGGCCTCAGCAGCAGCCTTTTCCTGCTGGAGCTGCTGCAGGTAGGCTTGTTCCTGGTCTCGCAGCCACTTGCGCTCTAGGCAGGCGGTTGTCCTCGCCTTCAGCAGGACTGGATTGAGGGGTTTGAACAGGTAGTCCTGCGCGCCCAGTTCAATGCAGCGCACTATCCCCTCCAGGTCGTTGTCTGAAGAGATCACCACGACTGGGATGGGACTGAGACTGAGATTATTCTTCAGGGTTTCCAAGACCTGATAACCGCTCAGCCCTGGCATGATCAAGTCCAGCAGCATCAGATCAAAGGACTGGGTTGCCAGCAGAGCAAGGGCTTCCTGGCCACTGGCCACCGCGATGACCTGTTCCACCTCTCCCCGCAGTTGTCGGGTGATCAGCAGCCGTAGCGCTGGGTCATCATCGACCACCAGCACGGAACCCCAACCCGGTTTCATGGGGTTTCCTCCCCGGCAGGGGGCGTTTGCTGATGAAGACAGGTGACCACCAGGCGATGTATTTCCCGCAGCAGTTCCTCGGTATCGTAGGCACCTTTTTGGAGAATTTGCTCCACGTAGCCATTGAGACGGAGGTGGTCGGCTGGGGTGAGGTCGAGGGCGGTGACAACAACGATGGGGAGCGATCGCCACTTCACCTGATGCCGCAGGGCCGTAATGAACTGGAACCCATCAACCTCTGGCATCATTAAGTCCAGCAGGATCAGGTCGGGTTGCACCTCATCTAGTTGGTTTAAGGCCACCCGTCCATTCTCGGCCTCCACGACGGCCCAGCCCACCTGCTCCAGCATGCGGCGAAACATCAGGCGAATCATGGCATCATCTTCCACCAGCATCACCCGTCCTAGGTTAGAGCCCCCAGTCGTGGGCTGAAACCGTTGTAGCAGCTTGGTCAAGCGCTTGCGGTCTACAGGCTTGGTCAGATAATCAGCAGCGCCTAGGGCAAAGCCCTGACTTTTGTCGTCCACAATGGTCATCACAATTACTGGGATCTCGGCTAGTTCCGGGTCTGCCTTGAAGGAGGATAACACCGACCAGCCGTTCCGATCGGGCAATAGCACATCTAGGGTGATGGCATCGGGACGGAGTTCACGGGCCAAGCGCAAGCCTGCTTCCCCATCAGCGGCGGTTTGTACTTGAAACCCTTCTTTGGTGAGGTAGCGGGCTACCAGATCTCGCACGGCTGGGTCGTCATCGATCACTAGGACAGTGCGACCATTGGCAGAGACAGCGGGACTAGTGGCGGCGATCGCCTCCCGCTCCGTTGCCGCTGCCTGTTTTGGATCGACCACTTGCAGCGGCAACCAGATGGTGAAGGTAGACCCCTGTCCCACATTGCTGGCCACGGTGATGTCACCCCCCATCATGCGGCAAAAGCGCTGACTGATGGCTAACCCCAGCCCAGTGCCACCGTACTTGCGAGTGGTGGAGGCATCGGCCTGGGTAAAGGCTTGAAAGACCCGCTGCACTTGCTCTAGGGTCATGCCAATGCCAGTGTCGGTGACGCGGAAGAGGACGAATGGGGTGCGATCGGGCAGATGGAAGCCGGAATGCTTGCCGTCCTTGCGACTGCCTGCGGTGAACAGGAACGATTCAGCCATCTGGTCATCCATACCCTGGTCGAACCGCCGAACCGTGAGGGTAATGCTGCCATTTTCAGTGAACTTAGCGGCGTTACTGAGCAGGTTGAACAGGGATTGTCGTACTTTGGTGAGATCGGCATACATGGTGCCGATGTCAGCAGGGCAATCAATCGTAAAGGTGTTGTGATTTTTTTCGATCAGTGGTTGTAGCGTTGACTGGACTTCCTGCACCAGTTGGGTGATCTCAAACGGCTCCAGGTAGAGCTCCATCTTACCCGCCTCGATCTTGGAGATGTCGAGGATGTCGTTGATCAGAGCCAACAGGTGTTTCCCAGCAGCGCGAATCTTCTCCAGGTCGGGCACGATGTCGCCGTAGCCAAAGTCTTCCGCATCCTCCTGGAGCATATCGCTGTAACCAATGATGGCATTCAGAGGGGTACGGAGTTCGTGGCTCATATTGGCTAGAAACTGGCTCTTGGCGCGGTTCGCCGCTTCAGCGGCTTCCTTGCTGTGACGCAGGGCCTCTTCCACGGCTTTACGGTCAGAAATGTCCTGCACGATGCAGACCAAACCACCGTCTTCCAGCTTCGTCAGATAAACTTCCTGCGGGAAACGCTGACCATCCTTGCGGGTGCCCACGGCTTCGCCGCGCCACTGCCCGGTCTGGGCAAACTGGGGCATGATTTCTTGCTGAAATCGTTGCAGTTCATCATCGCTGTAGAGCACTGTCCAGCTTTGCCCCAGCAGTTCCTCCGGTGTATAGCCGTAGATGTGAGCATGGGCACTGTTGAGGTAGACGTAGTTGCCCTCGCGGTTGAGCAGAGCAATGCCAGCAGCAGAGGCTTCCAGCGCCACGAGTTGCCGCTTCAGACTCTCCTCGGCCTGCTTGCGCTCGCTGATGTCTTCCACAGTCCCCTCGTAACAGACCACGTTACCCTGCTCGTCGCGGATGGCGATCGCCCGCTCCGAGATCCAGATAATGCTGCGATCGCGCCGATACACTTGGGACTCAAACTCGGCGACAAACCCGTGTTGAGTCATTTGAGCGACAAACTCATCCCGACGCTTAGGATCAACATACAGTTGCGTCTCGATATGGTTCAACTGTGCCATCAGCTCATCCACTGAGTCGTAGCCATAGAGCTTTGCCAAGGCGGGATTGGTACTCAGGTAGCGACCATCCGGCGTGGACTGGAAAATTCCTGTCACAGAATTCTCAAAGATGCTGCGGTACTTCTCCTCGGCCTGCCGCAGAGCATGTGCGGTGCGGGTACGCTCGTAGCTTTCTAGCGCCAACGAAGCAAAGTCGGCAATCGAAGCAGCAAAGCTCTGTTCCATCAGCGTCCATTGACGGGGAGAACCCACATGCTCATGACAGATGATGCCGACCAACTCACCCCCCATGCGAATGGGAGCATCCAGACTAGAATAGACGCCCGACGGCAAAAAATAGTCCTCCAGCAATTCCTGGAAGTTGGGATCGGTCCGTACATCGTGAGCCGCTGTAGTGCGAATTGCTGAAAGACTCTGAAAGTAGATGGGGTAATCGCTGATCTGGAGCCCTTCCAGCTTGGAATGGCGGTTGGGAGTGTGTTCGTATAGGTTGAAGCACTGAAATTCGGTGCGATCGCTGTTAAACACCCAGATCACCACCCGCTCCACCTCCAAGGTCTCAGCCGCAGCAACGGCGATCGCCTGCAAAGCCGTTTCTAGGTCGCCGGACGCAAGGGCATGGTGCTGGGTTAGGTTTGCCAATGCTTGACTCTGCTGGCGCAGGCGGCGTTCATTCTCGGCGATCGCCAGTTCCGTCTGCTTACGCTCGGTGATATCCATCACCACACCAGACATCCGCACCGCTTCCCCTACCTCATTCCAGAACACCTGCCCACGACTATTGACCCAGTGCAAACTGCCATCCGGCCAAATAATCCGATACTCTGCGGCGTAAGGCACTCCAGTGCGAAAGGCGTGTTCCTGAGTCTGATGCACCCACGCCCGGTCATCAGGGTGCAAGAAGCTGAGAAACTCTTCATAGCCCCCCTTGAAGTTGCCCGGTTCCAGACCAAAAATCCGCTCTGCATCTTCCGACCAGGTTTCCTCTCCGGTCAAAATATTCCAGTCCCAAGTTCCCATCTGGGCCGCATTGAGCGCCATCCTTCGCATCTCGCTACTTTGCCGCAGGGCCTCTTCTGCCTTGCGAGTTTTGATGAACTGACCCACCTGACTGCCGACCGCTGCCATCATGTCTAGGAGGTCAGCGTCCGGTGCCTGGAGCGTTTGACTGAAGAAGACCATCACCCCTAGCACGTTGTCGCCATTGAGGATGGGAAACCCCAGGGCACTGTGCAGACCCAGTTGCGAAATCAGCGCCTGCTCAACGCTTGGGTCGGTCGCTAGATCGTCTACCCACAGTGGCTGCCGCTGCTGCCAGACGCGCCCCGGTAGCCCCTGTCCTGGCTCAAGTAGGATGCTGCGGTTCAGGGCTGAACTATCTACCGCTTCGATCTGGGGGACATGCCACTCTGCCACAAACCGTAAAGCTAGCTTGTCAGTATCGACACTCCACAACTCGCCTAGGTTCCAGCCTAATCCTTCACAGATGGCCTGCAAAATTTGGGGGATTGCGGTTTGCAAGTGCTCAGCCTCTGCCAGCACCCGTGCCGCAAGGTACTGGATGTTTTGTCGTTGGGCAGTTCGTTTGCGATCGCCCAGATTGCGGGCAAAGGCAACAAAAACGTATCCCACCGTTGCCAACACCAGCAGCGCAAACCCTTCTACCAGATAAGTCTTGACCTGGTATTTCTGAATGCGGGCGCGGAGCAGGCCGACTAACTCAGCGGCGGTTTGGTTCCATAGCTCAAAGCTGCTTTGGAGCGCAGCCGCAGCGGCGGTGTCATAAGTTGTCAGGTCGTAGGCTGTGGGTTGGACCTGAACGGTCTTGGTCTGGGCGATGGCGTCGTTGAGGATGGAGAGAAACCGTGCCGTTGCCGCTATCGTGGTCTGAATCGATGGGTTGAGGGCAGCGTGGAGGTGTCCGGAGGGATTATTTTGAAAGGCAGTTGTCGTGCCCTGACGAATGGCAGTGCTGTTGGCCTGGAGCAACCCAATCTGCACAATTAGACGGCTTTTTTCTTCTGAGGTGAGGGCTTGCCGATTAACCACATCCTCACCGAGCTGTCGGATCTGAGCCAACAAATCTTGGCTTTCGGGCAGCTTCAACAGCACTGCATCCATGAGGTAATAGGAGTCGAGGTCAGGATCGAGGATCAGCTTGGATTGGTCTCCAGCATGGGAGATCAAGGCTTGCACATCGGCAACTAGGCGATTATAAAGAGGTTGTAGGCTGGAGTCGGTTGGCATCCCTGCGGCGATCGCCGTCTGAAGCTTGGCCCAGTCTGTCTGGAGCGCTGCGTAGAGCATACTCGTATTGAGGTGTTGACCAAGCGATCGCTCAACCTCTGACAGCGCGGCCAAACTTTCTTCAATCTTGCGGTGTTGTTGTTGCAAAGCCATCTGGGTGTCAGCCTGACGTGCATCGCGGTGGGCCAGCAAGCGAGCCTGGGGGATATCGCACATCAACTGCTCAAGGGGATGCAGATACGTGACGCCAGACAACTCTGACCGAGCGAACTCAATCCGCTGGTTGACTTCTGCAACGAGTTGGTAGACAACCATTGCAAACGGCAGGATGAAGGTGAGTAGCAACGCGACCAGACTAACCTGCTCGTTTTTCCGCTTTTGCACAGAATCTCCTCCCACTGCCATGTCAGGACTTCGATGGTTGTGATGACTGATGGTTACCGACGCGATCGCACCCCCAGACCCGCCGCGATGTAGATACCGACTGTTGGCAACGTTTCATACCGACTCCGTCGGTTATTGAGTCGGTTTGTCGTGGTGTAAAACAGGCAAGCTGCTACTCTACAGACGGATTCTGTATCGTGGGTTGCCTCTTCCCTTCAGAGTTCCCGACTTCTCTGTATTTTCAACGATCTGGCTGTCAGAAAACCCGAATTCTGTAGGCAGGCGTCTCACAAACTTTACACTTTTTCCGATCTGGCATCCGCCAACTTTGTTAACACACCTGATGGACAGAGGGTAGGGGGTTTCCCACAAAAGGTGTTGTCCTAGTCTGTGGCGGTAGCGCTATAGTATTCATCCATCGTGATTTCGGGAGACGCTGAAGCTCTTGCTTTTCTGGGCGCGGCGCGGTGTCCCAAACCCCGCTTAATCCGAACTGACGTTAATCCAAATATGATTTTTGGATTGGGAACTGCACTGAGCAGACCTCCCAGCCAAAAAATCATGGGTCAAATACATTGCAACTCACCCCACGTATGGAATGCTTAAAAACAGATGTACTGGTTGTTGGTGGTGGCACGGGCGGAACTGCGGCAGCCATTCAGGCGGCCCGTCGCGGGGTGAATGTCATTCTAGTCAGTGAGTTTTCCTGGTTGGGGGGAATGTTGTCGGCGGCGGGGGTGAGTGCGCCGGATGGGAATGAATTACTGGCGTTTCAAACAGGCTTGTGGGGTGCATTTCTGCAAGAACTGCAGCGGCGACAAGTAGGAGGGCTGGATCACGCTTGGGTGAGTTTCTTTACCTATGAGCCTGCGATCGCCGCTGCCATTTTTGCCGATTGGGTGCGATCGCTCCCCAAATTGCACTGGATTGCTGGACAAACGCCCCAGGAGGTGTTGCGACAGGGCGATCGGGTGATGGGGGTGCGGTTTGAGTCCTGCTTGGTCAAAGCTAAGGTTACCCTAGATGGCACAGAGTTGGGCGACCTGCTGGCCTTGGGGGAGGTGCCCTATCGGTGGGGCTGGGAGTGGCGAGCAGAATTTGGTGAACCCAGCGCCCCCGAACACCCCAATCAACTGACGGACTGCTACCCTGTCCAGACGCCGACCTGGGTTGTGGTGATGCAGGACAACGGAGCGGCAAACCAAGCAGCCAAGATTCCTGCACCAGATGGTGTGAGTTTTTGCGACTTTGAGCCGGTATTTGAGCAGTATGAACCGCTGGATTTTATGAACTACGGACGGTTGCCAGGGAACCGTTTTATGATCAATTGGCCTAACCACGGCAATGACTACGGTAGGGATTTGAACCGCTTAATTCAGAGTGCTGAACAACGCCTGGCGTTCTTCCAAGAAGCAATGCGGTATTCGCAAGCATTCGCCCATTTTATTCAGCAACATTTGGGCGATCGCTACGGCCTGGCAAACGATACCTTCCCCACTGGGGCATCCCCCCTCGGTGGTGGCGCTTTTGCACTACATCCCTACTTCCGGGAAAGTCGGCGGTTAGTGGGGTTGAGCACTGTGCACGAACAGGACATTTTGCCCCAGCAGGGCGGCTGTGTTGCACCACTACCGGTCAACGATGAGGGCATCGTGGAGGCGATCGCCTTCGGCAACTATGCCAACGACCACCACTACCCGAACATGACCCTGCCCCTGCGATCAAAGTCGATTCGCTGGGGTGGTCGGTGGACAGGCACCCCCTTTGCCCTGCCCTACCGTTGCTTGGTTCCCTCAACGGTTACAGGACTGCTGGTGTGCGAGAAAAACATCTCAGTTTCTCACATTGCCAACGGTGCAACCCGCTTACAGCCTGTGGTTTTGGGGATTGGGCAGGCGGCAGGCATGGCGGCAGCGCTGTGTGTTGAAGCGGGCTGTGACCCTGCGGCACTCCCAGTACAACGATTGCAGGACGCCCTCCTGACAGACCCAGTCGCACCAGCCGCCCTGGTCCCCTGCTGGAATTTGCCCCCCCAACATCCGGAATGGTTGCACTGGCAGCGCTATTACCTGCGTCACCCGGAGGCGTACCCACAGCATGGCAATGCAGCGATCGCCCGACCGTGTTCAACTCAGATTAGCGCTCCCCCAGCATGGGAGTTTCAAGGCACATTTCGGTATCGAGGAGTGCAAGACTATGCGTTGGAGGTGACTCATCCTCAGGAGTTGCGAGGCAAAACACTGCAACTGGTCACTCTGGATGCTGCAGTCAACGAGGTCATGCAGTCTTTGCCCAATGACATTCCCCTGAAACTTGAGGGCCGGTTTAACCCAGCCGGAAATTGGCTAAAGGTCGATAATATCTCAAGCCTGCCAAGATCTTCCTGATTGGTCTTGCCATCTCGTGAAACAGGGAGTAGTTCCATTCGATAGAGACACTCCCATGCTGACCTCTACCCTAATCCTTTTGACCTCTCTGGCTGTTTCGTTTGTGGCAATTCAGTCAGTAGCAGTCCAGCCGATGGAAGACGTGCCTACGGTTGGCCGTCAGCAGACCTATGCATCCCAAGCACCCTCCCAGGTTTTCTTTCACCGTGGCAGTGGTCGTTGTGCAAAGTTGCCTTGCCGTTAGTTTCCGAGAGTCTGGACTAAGTTGCGCCGCCAATCCTGAACTGCTTGCACCACAAGTCTTTCAGGATTGGTGGCGCTTTAAACTAATAACTAATAAGTGCTACCAAATGCGCTCTGCAAGCGCGTTTGGCGGTGTGTTGAGTATAGCGCTACACGCATAGGTGAGGCCAAAGCTTTCTGTGGGAAAGCCCGCGCAGCGGGGTTTCCCATCGCAAACTGTTTACATCATGAGTGCGTAGCGCCATAGCGCCATAAGATTAGGCCAAGGTTCAGGCTACAAGGAGAAGGATGTTACTTTCCACAACAGATGTGATTCAGGGGGCAGTTGTCGATGCTTACCTGGGCGTGGTGACCGCAGAGGTTGTTTACGGTAGTAATGCATTACGCGATTTTTTTGCCGGCATTCGTGACATGATTGGCGGACGCACAGGCAGTTACGAGCGCGTGTTTGAACAGGGACAGCAGGAGGCGATCGCCGAACTAGAGCGCCGAGCGGGTCGCCTAGGTGCGAATGCCGTAATTGGCATCCGTATTAATACCAGTACGATTAACCTGGATCAAACGGGAGTGTTGCTGCTAATTACGGCGACGGGAACAGCAGTTCGCATGCAGGGACGATAATCCGCCTGTTCTACCTGCCTTCACCTCACTAACGTGAATTCGGGATACGCTGAAACCCTTACTTTGCCGG
>DVEB01000250.1 GCA_015295905.1 Synechococcales cyanobacterium M55_K2018_004 | reverse complement strand
AGCAGTTAGTTTTTGGTAGAACGCGCGCAGCGCGCGCGTTCTACCAAAAACTAACTGCTACTTTATAGGCGGATTCCGTATAAAAAGGTCACACCCTGGGGGTGTGACCTCCTGGGAGTTTCAACTAGTCAACCGAAACGGCCTGCCACATAGTCGCGGGTGCGCTGGTCTTTGGCCGCATTGAAAATCTGTTCGGTTGGACCAAATTCCACCATCTGACCGATGCGGCTTTCATCTGTGTTGAAGAAGCCCGTGAAATCGGAGACACGAGAAGCCTGCTGCATATTGTGGGTGACAATCGCAATCGTCAAATCATTCTTGAGGGAGTGGATCAGTTCCTCAATTTTCATGGTGGCGATCGGGTCAAGCGCAGAGCAGGGTTCATCCATCAGCAGCACCTTCGGCTTAATTGCCAAAGCTCTGGCAATACAGAGTCGTTGCTGCTGACCGCCCGACAGCCCCAGGGCAGACTTTTTCAAATAGTCCTTCACTTCGTCCCAAAGCGCAGCCCCCCGGAGAGCCGTTTCGACAATCTCGTCTAGCTTACTCTTGTTATTGATGCCAGTAATCCGCGCCCCGTAGGCAATGTTCTCGTAGATGCTCATGGCAAAGGGATTGGGCTTCTGAAAAACCATGCCAATCTGACGACGTAGTTGGTTGAGGTTGACCCGACTGCTGTAGATGTCTTGCCCAAAAAACTCAACCTTGCCAGTGATATGAACCTCAGTCTCCAGCTCCCCAATGCGATTCAAGGCTTTGATGAAAGTGGACTTCCCACATCCGGAAGGCCCAATCAGGGCCGTCACTTTATTGCGGGCAATATCCATCGAGACCCCTTCCAGCACCTTGCGGGTGCCGTAGTAAAAACTCAGGTCTCGCACACGCATTGCTGGCATTTCTTCCAAGGCTTGAGTGCCATACTGAGTTGTCGAACCAATTCGAGATTGTCCAGATTCAGGTGACATAGGTTAACGTCCAGCGCGTTTACGAGTGGCAATCCGAGACAGAATGTTAGTGACTAGCACGAGCACCAGCAGAACCAGGGAAGCAGTCCAAGCCATGGCATTCTGCTCTGCAAAGGGAGAGGAGGCATAGTTGTAGATCAAGACGGGGAGTGATGCGACGGGATCCATGATACTCGTCATCCAGTCCTGACTAAAGAGCGCAGTGAAAATAAGAGGAGCTGTTTCTCCGGCAGCACGGGAAACAGCTAGCAGGCACCCAGTTGTGATCCCTGCTAGAGCCGAGGGCAAGACAATCCGGAATGTGGTGTCAAATCGATTGCCCCCTAAGGCAGAAGAGCCAAGGCGTTGGGGAACGGGGACGAGCTTTAAGGCTTCTTCCGTTGAGAGCGCCACAATGGGAAGCATGATCACCATTAACGCCACACTCCCCGCTAAGGCTGAAAATCCTCGATACCCTGCAATGGTGTTGAGAACAATCAGGGCATAAGCAAACACACCGACCACAATGGATGGAACTCCACTAAGGACGGTCAGAATGAAGCGAATTGAACGGGTCAGCCAGCCTGCTTGCCCAAATTCGGCCAGAAAGATAGCAGTTAAAATTCCTAGAGGAATGCTAACAAGAGAAGCAATCGACACCATCACCATGGTGCCCTGGATCGCGTTGCCAAACCCTGAAATGACGTTTGCCTCCCCGACGGCGGCTGGCAATGAGGTAAAGACGTGGATACTAAGGCCAGACAGTCCCCGTTGGATAATTTCTTTCAAAACTGAGAACAGGGGAATAATCGCTGCGATCGCCAGAACAATCGCCAGTACAGTCATTCCCCGATCAAAGAAGCGGCGGACAAGAGGCAGCGGTACTTCTAGATCAATATCCTCAGCCGAGTCGAGCAAATCGGCCTCATCGCGGTTCGCATCATAATTATAAGCAGTCATAGCATAAAACCGACTGGAAGAAGCAAGGAACCAACAGTAGTGAAACAGAATCACGAAAAAGCAGTGAAAACCTCAAGAACCTGCGCTTGGACGCTCAGTAAGTGTGAACCTGAAAGTCAACTGAGAATAAATCCACTAACCTCCTATGCCTTTACTACTGACAAACTGAACAATGAAGACCGCTGCAACGTTCACAACTAGTGTGAGGACAAACAGAATCAGGGCAAGGTACATTAGAGCGCCAATATGGAGTGGATCAAGCGCCTCAGGAAATTGCAATGCAATATTCGCTGCAATCGTGGTGCCGGGATCCAGCAAAGATGGGCTGATCTGCAACGAGTTCCCAATCACCATCGTGACTGCCATGGTTTCACCTAAAGCACGACCGAGAGCCAGTACCGCCGCACCCAGAATACCTGAAGCCCCGGTCGGCAGCATGACTCGAAAAATTGTTTCCCAGCGAGTTGCTCCGAGCGCCATGGAAGCACTCCGCAACGGAGCGGGAATGGCCAGCAAAACTTCGCGACTAATGGCTGCCATGGTAGGCAAAACCATGATTGCCAGAATAATGCCTGCTACCAGAACACTTTGACCCAACGGAGGAGTACTAAAGAAGATTAGCCAGTCGAAGGTCTGATAGAGCCACATAGCCACCGGCTCGAACACAGGGGTAAAAACAAAAATGCCCCACAAACCAATAATCACACTGGGAATTGCCGCAATCAGCTCTACGGTAAAGGCCAGTGGCGACTTTACCCACTCAGGCAGCAGATTCTCACTAGTCATCAAGGCAACTGCAATGCCGACCGGAACCGCAATCAACAGGGCAATCATGGAGGTAACAATTGTCCCATAAATAAACGGCAAAGCACCAAACAGCAGTTGCCCAATGTCCCAATCCATACTCCAGAGGAACTGCGCCCCATATTTCTGAATTGCAGGCCAGGCCTGCTGGGCCACAACCACAGACATCCAGAAAAGAACAGCGACGGAGGCCAAAGCACTCAGTCCAACGAGTATCGTAAAGCCTTTATCCAGCCAAACTTTTTCCCCTTCGGTGGAAGAGAGATCAATTTCCAGGCTGATATCATTTGCGAGGCCAGCGTTTAGAGAAGGGTCAAATGCTTTAGCCATGTCATTCCTCAGGAAGACCAAAAGGTGGGGAAGGCAAGGATTATAAGAATTAAGTAACGAATAGAGTCAATAAATAACAAGGACAAAAATCAATTAGCTCAAGCACTGCAATAAAGAAACTTCAAAAATATTTTCCTAAACTACATAAAATTTCTGATGGATGAAGATGCATCAGGTTAGGAGCTTAAGCGCCCAACTCCTCAGAAACACCCCTATGTCGGGTCAAAGAGAATTCGTGCAGGCGGGTGTCATGCACCCGCCTAAACTTCCTACCAGAGACAAGCTTCTCTAGCGAAGGACTAAGAACTCGAGGAAACAGAGCAGCATAGCCAAAAGCAGGCAAACCAAAAGCCAGAGGTATCTCTTATAACCACCACCCAGCATCTAGGTTACTGCATTTGCTAGCCTCCCTGAACTCCATCATTGACTACGGCGATCGCCCGTTGAGCAACTGCCGGAGGAATACGAGTATATTCCAGCGAGTTATTGATCCGCTGACCATCGGTGAGGATCCAACGTATCAATGCCTTAATGGCGTTAGCTCGGGCAGCATCGGGGTAGCGTCGGTAGACCATCAACCAAGTTAACCCAGCAATGGGATAGCCCTGCGCGGGATCACCCACGAACACTCGGAAGTTTTCGGGGAAGGTAACAGTTTCCAGAGCATTCTCTGTTTGTTCCAAAGAGGGTTCAATATACTGTCCCTGCTTGTTTTGCACCAGAGCAACAGGCAGACGGTTTTGCCGCGCGAACGAGAATTCCATGTAACCAATCGATCCAGGAGTGCGCTGCACTAGTGCGGCAACCCCTGGATTACCGCGTCCTGCCAGGACGTTAGGGAGAGTCCAGCGAGGTGCTGTACCAACGCCAATACGACCCCGGAAGTAGGGATTCACCGCACTCAGGTTGTTGGTGAAGATGAAGGTAGTACCACTGCTATCGGCGCGAACCACTGGACGGATTGGACGATTAGGTAAATTGACACCGGGATTGGCCTGAGCAATCCGGGGATCATTCCAGTTGGTAATACGACCTGCAAAAATTTCTGGATAGACGGCACGGCTTAAGCGCAGGTTATTCACACCAGGGAGGTTGTAGGCCATAACAACTGCTCCACCAGCGGTTGGGACTAGAATTACACCGCGCGAAACTTGGGCAATCTGGGCATCGGTCATCGCTGCATCACTGCCGGCAAAATCTACCGTGTTTGCGATCATCTGGCGGATACCGCCGCCACTCCCAATCCCCTGGTAGTTCACCCGAATAGAGGGGTTTACGCGACTGAACTCCCGGAAATACCGCTCATAGAGAGGTACTGGAAAAGTAGCCCCAGCGCCATTTAGGGTAATGACTCTTTGAGCATCTGCGGATTCAGTCAAAATTGGACTCACACCAGCCGCCGCTGCGCCCGCTGTAAACAGAAGGCCATTCCGCAAAAACTTGCGGCGGTACATCGACTCGGGAAACTCCATCGTCGTCTTCCTTTGCTATTAGAAATTAAATTGAACTCATAAGGAGTATTGCCATTCTTCAAAGTACTCTCCGTGTGGTTAAGCGAATTTAATTTAAGGGTTAAGAAGCGTTTAAAATCTGATTGGAATTTGATAAAAATGATAGTTCTTAACAAAAACTTTTTATCCGGTTATTGATTATGCTGCGCTCACTTTGTGGAGCGAGACCCTCGCACTGGTTTTCCAAACCCCCTGTAGACCAGGCAATCGGAGTGTCTGGCAGTCCGGTCTGATGACGAACATGGGCTAACTTTGCTATGCAAAGAGGTGAACTAGGTAAGATTGAGGTGCTTTTGAGTCGGTGCCTTTGAGCCGGAGCACTGCACCTACAGATAAAAGCATCACTTGCCCTATAGTTGATTCAGTTCGGAACAAGTCTTGATTCAGGTCGCATCAAGTGCATCCCACTTTTGTCAATTTTGTCAAACCTCCAAAGCTAATTTTGCGAGTGGCATAGGCAAAGCCTATGCCACTCGCAAAATTGGGATAAACCCGTTTGCATCAGCCCTGAACGGTCGCTTTTGTCCTAGGATAAACGGTAGATTGATTTAGTGCGCTGGTCTGAAGGTGGGTGGATCAAAAATCACGTTCGATGAAATTCAGGGTGGAGCTTTTTTTGCGACTGCGAGTTCCCCATACCTCTCCTGGAGGCTCTCCTAGATCTTGTGTATGAGGACTTGTGTGTAAACCGCTTGTGTGTAAACCGCTTGTGTGTAAACCGAATGTCTTAAGTGCCTGAAAATCTTGGTTTTGTCAGGGGCCTGCGTACACCCCTGCACAAAGTTAGTGACTAAATCAGTGCAAGCTGATCTTTTGCTGCCGTCCCTTGGGGGTAGTGGCAAGAGTTGATCGCGCAAGTTTCATGTTTGGAGTACAGCATTCGTTCTCAGTTGAGAGTTCTGGAAACAGCGTTTATGGTTGCCTTCTCTGTGCCTGAAAAGGTTTCGAAACCGTTGCGATCGCTCTCTCGTTCGCCGCTGTTCATGTCTGTGGCGCTGCACGCGGCGGTCTTGCTTGTCCCTCTGGCCTTGTGGACGCGATCGCAGTCGGTCATACCAGAAGCCGATCAGGTCAACTTGGTACAGTTACCGCCGATTACCGAACCATCAGACGGTTCTGCAACAGCTCCCTTGTCAGATGTTCCTTTGACTTCTACGCCATCGGATGGTGGGTTCGCTGCGCCCGATAATGGTGGGTTCAGCGCATCGGATGATGGATTTACGGCATCGAGTGGGAGTGGTGGGTTCACGGCGTCGGATGGTGGGTTCACGGCATCGGACGGGGACAGTGGGTTCACGGCGTCGGATGGTGGATTTACCCCGTCCGATGACGATGGATTTGTGCCCCCCGCAGACACCCCTGCTGCCAGTACACGCCCTGCTGCCACAACTCCCTCTGCAAGGACATCGGCTCCCACTGCTAGGCGAGACTCGAGCACCTCAGATGTGGCAGAGGCCGATGCTAGTGCCACGCCGGAACCCGTACAGCAAATGGCAATGGGGAATGTCCCTGCGCCCTCTGCATCGACCGATAGCCCCGATGATGCGGCCCCCTCTGATAACGGCAGTGCAACTGCAACAGTGACGCCAGCAAGCAGACCCACGAGTGCCGCACCGAGCGCAGCGCTGCCGCTGTTCACCGGAGCGCAGCAGGTCAGCTTTGCGGTTCCGTTGCTCTACGATCATCCCCAGAGCTATCAGACAACCGCGCCAATCGCCGTGGTGAAGTCCTGGTATGAGCAACAACTGCGGTCTAGAGGATATACAGTAACTCCGCTCGAAAATGGGACAGGACGGGTGGTGTTGGCCTTGACGCGGGCAGGGATGACGCAGTATCTGCATTTGCTAGAGCGTTCTCCCCAGGAGAGTGCGGCTTCAGCAGCGACGGAGCCATCGGGGACAAATATTGTCGTGACTGCAACCCCGCTACCTGGCAATGTGCAGAACCTGCCGACTGAAACAGGGGCGATCGCTCAATTCTTTCGTGAGTTAAACATCCCTGCTCCGGGGGAAGAACTAGATGCTGCTGGCAATCGGATCCAGTCGGAAACAGGAGAAGACCTGGATCCAAAGGTAGGAAGTACCTGGAGAACCCTGACAGTTGAGCAGCTTCCTACTCCGACTGCATTTTATCAAAGTGCTGAAAGCCAGCTTGTCGCACCAGCCCTACCGGGGCAAGCTGCGATTGACTGTGCCACCACCCCTGCCCAGTGCCAGAGAATCCAGCCTCCGTTTGTCGAGGGGGTACGTCGCGGCGTTGTGCGGTTCGGTCAGCCTGACCCCGATGCGGTGATGCGTGAACTCATGGTTGGGCTGCAAGGCTACCAAGTCAGCCGTTTACCCAACAGCTATGGGGGGGGACTGCTGTATCAAATCCAAAGAGATCGTGCGACTGCGTATCTTAGCCTAGTGCCAACGAAAGATGGGACATCGACGGCTGTAATTCTTTGGAATCGAGATCCTCGCACACTTTGAATCTGAGCAATTGCTCTCCTGTCATCTCATCGATTGATCCAAATATGCTTTTTTGAGTGAGGGGCGCACGGAGTGCGCCCCTCACTCAAAAAAGCATTGCTTAAATCAGCAACGCCGAACCATGCTCTGCGTAACTCTTAATGAGTGTTAGGTTTCAATGAGTGTGTAGGTTTCGCACACTCTGCAAACGCTGCAAATTGATGGGCCAAACCAACAGAACTCGAGAAGCGCTTGTAGTCTAAGCACTTCTCGAGTTGCGCAGGGAGGACATACTCCTGCCCAGAAGGGGGCTTTGCAGCCCTCTATTGACCCCGACGAGGCAGGAGAGCGACAGGATTAACCGTTCCTTGATTAGGGAGATGGACTTCAAAGTGCACATGTGGCCCAGTACTGAAACCAGTGCTGCCCATCAAGGCAATCTGCTGACCCTGCTCAACGCGCTGCCCAACACGCACCAAGTTGCGGCTGTTGTGAGCATAGCGAGTCATGCTGCCGTCGGCATGGCGGATTTCGACCATGTTGCCATAGCCGCCAGAGTTCCATCCCGAAAACTGGACGACACCAGGGGCCGCCGCATGGATAGGAGTGCCCACTGGAGCGGCAATATCTAGACCGCGATGCATTCTGCCCCAACGCCAGCCGTAGCCAGAGGTCAGGACACCCCTTGCAGGCCAAATATAGCCATTGAAGATGGGAGAACTCTCAGGCAAGAAGTGCTCCGCTCCGGGCAAGGGAGGTAGATCGGGAGACACCATACGTCCTACGACTGGCTCTAGCAGTGGCGCGTAATTCTCAGCGCCCAGCGGCGCAGCAGCAACAACCTGAGACTGGTTTGCCGCTACTGCATCTCCTGCAAGAGTAGATGCGCGATTTGCTTCACGATCCAACTGACGTTGAAAACCAGGGCTTTGTAGCTCAGCAGAATCAGCACTAGCCGAGAGTAACTGAGGATTCACCCGACTAGCCTCTGCAACAGAGGTGGCTGATGCAACCACACTACGGCGAGATGCCGCAACCACGGCTGGCAACTCGGTTTGGGACGCCATAGAGGCATGAGGGGTGCGATCGCTCAAACTATCGACCTCAGAAACCAGCCGAGCAACAAAGGTGGCAGACTGGAAACGAGCAGAAGTCTGAGCTTCAACCGCAGGTGATGCCTCGACTGCGGGTGCCATCGCAGAACTTGCAGCTGATGTAGGCGCTGCAACTTCAGGTTGGACGCGATCGCTCAAGAATGTCGTCTCTTCTAAAACCTCTGGCGTAGGAATCACAGTAGGCACAACAGCTTCTGTCGAAGCTGAGGGTGGCGTAATCTGAAAAGATGACCCTTCAGTCAGAGGAAGTGCTGCAGATAGCGGTGCTTCCGAACGGGGTTGAGCCGCTGCGTAAATCACCTCTGAAGCAGAAGACTGTGACATCGCCCGGTTCAGAGACGAAGCACCGGGAATTCGCAACGTTTCACCCACACGGATGACGTTAGGGTTGCGGAGTCGATTGGCAGCAATCAAGTCGGCCCTGGAGATGCTATATCGCCGCGCAATTTGGGCGATGGTGTCACCCGCTGTTACTCGATATACGGTAGACGCACTAGAGCGGGGAGAATCCGGTTCCACCTCAGCAGGCATCCGCCCTGGAACTATGCTAGGCAGTTGAGGTTGCACACCCCTCAGCGTTGCTGTGACTAGGGTTGAAGCAGCGGAAACAGAACTTTCCAGTGCGGAGGGGCTAGGAATTGTGAGCGATTGATTGACCCTCAACTGGTTAGGATTCTCCAATCGATTGGCCATCGCAAGAGCCTGAGTGGAGACATCGTGTGCATCTGCGATCGCCCCTAGCGTATCCCCTGGCTTGACCCGGTAGGTAGACGCTTCATCAGCCACTAACGAGCCTGCAACTGGCTTAGCGGTGCTTTCACTGGCCGCGACCCTAGGAGGTTCTGCGGGACTCTCGATGCGCTTATCAATCGATGCGATCGCAGGTGCCTCTACGTCCTGTTCTGCATTCTGCAATTCTGCCAGACTCTGACGGAGACGTTCGCGAACCTCACGCAGGCGGTCGAGCGACAACTTGTCTTCAGGTGCCGTCGAAGATTGTTCTGAAGCCTGACGTTCCAAACTTCCGGAAACTTCCCCATCAGCCTTCGTAGTGGCACGGGGGACGACTGGCTCAACTTTCAGAGCATCTGCCACCCGGAGGGCATGGGCAGTTGCAGGAACTTTCAGCGTTTGACCGACTTTCAAGGTGGCAGAGGCATCAATTCCGTTGAGCACTACCAGTTCATCGACTGATACTTGGTACTGGCGGGCAATGTACCAGAGTGTTTGACCTGACCGAACCGTATGTTCTACCGGGGGGGCTTCCAGAACATGGGCCGAAGGTTCCTCTTGTTTTGCCTCCGAAATTGCAGCCTGCGCCGCCGATTCAGCCGCAAGGACGGACTCTGAAAGTCTCGACTCTGCTGCTGCTGCGCCATCGGTGTGGCGGGGCAACAATACGCTGGATGCACCCATTGAGAGTGCAAGTCCAAGCATGGCTGCAGAGGTGCGTGCCCGACGCGAGGCTCCCTGGGGAGCTTGTTTCGGCTGTTCCATCACCTCAACCATGAGATCGACCCGATGGGAAACAGGCTTAACCTTCTGCGGAAATGCTCGTTTCAAAGAACGACCTCCTAAAGAGCAGCGTTTAAGTGTCCTTGCATAGCTCAAGCGATGATTCACTTGGTGAACTTGGTGACTCAAGTCGCGTCACAGGGCGATTGAGATCACAGACACTATCGAATGACTAGGTAAGATTACCCTGCTTTTTTGACTTAAACAAGCTTACACCAGTCTTAAAAAAAATCAACTCCGCAACCCTTGAGAAAACTAATCACCCCTAAAATTGGGTCTGATTTCACGGTGGGAGCGATTCATTCAGGCAAGTTACCTGATGTACTCGCCTAGTTTACCCTATCATCGCAAATTGTCGATCCCGCTCCCGAAAAATAAGATTTGGTCGTTCATTCTGCAGGATAAATTGGCGGAATTTTTCTGCGATTATCCGTCGCGATAACGCTGGAAATGCTTGCTGAACAAGGATTTTAGAGCTTAGTTCTAATGCCTTCCCTGGGGGGGATCGCCTCTGTTTTTATTCAACTTCCAGAGTGGCCTGAAATAGGAATTCAAGGTGTTTTTCGCCAGCAATTTCATTGGCGATCGCTCTTCCTCTATGTACCCTGTCCCTTATTTCTCTCGTTTTTAGAAAATTCGGGATGACTCCTCCAAAACATGGATAACCCCCTCAAAAAACCAGGATTTGCTGATTGGAATCTCTTATAGCAAATCTGACTGTTTGGTATTTAGCGATACTGACCACCCTTGACATCCGCTTAAAAGTGACGCAATTCTCGCCTCAAGCGGGAGACACGGCTTGAGGATGGGGAGGTGTTGGATGCACAACTATAGAATAGTCTCAATCTAAAGCCGTAGTTTTTGCTATGGCGCTCCGCGCTCAGAATGTCAGACACGTTTTGTGGGACACTCCGCTGCGTGGAGTGTCCCACAAAACGCTTTGGCCTAACCTATGCGTATGCGGTCAGGACAATGAGTCTCAGTGCCCGGTTTAGCCGGAAAGCCCTTAACCGAGGTAACCCAGTTGTCGGCGTGCCTCAAACAACCCCAGGGCGGCACTGACCGAAAGGTTAAGGCTGCGCACCCCAGTCTGCTCCATAGGGATGCGGAGCGTAGCATCGCACTGGGCTAAAACTTCGGCGGGTAGGCCTTTTGTTTCACAGCCGAATAACAACCAGTCGTCATCCTGGAAGGGGTAATGAATATAGTTGTACTTGCCCGTGGTGGTGAAGCCAAGCCACCGCCCCTGTTGCTGTCGATGATAGGCCTGAAAATCTTCTAGGGTGGGGTGATAGTGCAACTTGACGTAAACCCAATAGTCTAGCCCTGCCCGCTTCAGATAGCGATCGCTCAGTTCAAACCCTAGCGGCCCCACCAGGTGGAGTTCTGTACTCGTTGCTGCACAGGTGCGAGCAATATTGCCCGTATTAGGTGGAATTTCAGGGTTGACTAGGACAACTTTAGGCATGGAAGCACTCTATAGGGTGTCAAGTCTGAATCTCATTAGTACAGAATCGTGAATTGAGGGGAGGGGAGTCGGGGAAGTTGCCCAAAAATTATAGTTTTTCCTTATATTTTTTTATCCCAAATGATGTATAGGAGATTTTGATAGGACAAGCAAATTGTTGGATGAAGCCACCTAGGTCGTGAACAGGTATAGCACTACGCGCATAGGTTAGGACAACGTTTTTGTGGAAAACTCCGCTGCGCAGGGGTTTCCCACAAAACACTCGTTACATCATGAGCGCGTAGTGCCATCAAAGGGAGCGGGCTTTGACCAACCCTAGCGACGTTTAACCCACTCCGCGTACGAGGAAGTCGCCTGAAAATTAAATCATCCCTATGATGCGCTAGCTGTAGCGCCTGATGTTCCTCTATGATGCGCTACAGCTAGTGCCTACCACATCTCCATGATGCGTGACGGCAAGCGCCTACCACATCCTGCGAGGGACATGATTTAGTTACACACCCTTAACCTAGTGCTTGGCTTGGACTGTACCACGGGTCAACGCTTCCACCAAGCCACGCACCACTGCGATCATGGCAATGTCGCTATTGAGCTGGTTAATGGCAGAGCCAACGCCAATGCCAGCGGCCCCCGCAGCGATCGCCAGCGGAGCCGTGACACTAGACAGCCCCGAGGCGCAGAGGACGGGCACTTCAACCGCTCGGGAAATTTCGTAGGCTGCAGCCAAGGTGGGGGCGGCCTTTTCGATCAGCCCCAGGGTGCCGGGATGAGTTGGCTGGCTGCTGGTGCCCCCCTCGGTTTGGATCAGGTCAGCCCCGGCCTGTACCAGTTGCTCTGCCAGTAGAACTTGCTGGTGCAGGTCTAGTGTGTGGGGTACGGTCACTGACAGCGTGATGTCTGGCAGGAGCGATCGCGTTTGTTGGGTCAGCGCCAGCACCTCTGCGGCATCAAACTGCCGCCCCTGCTCATAGAAGGCATCGTAGTTGCCGATTTCGATCAGGTCGGCCCCGGCTGCAACACAGGCGAGGAAGCGTTCGGGTTCTACAGCAGAAACACAGATCGGCAACTGGGTGAGTTGCCGAGCCAGCTTGACCAGTTGGGGGTCTGCAGCGATATCCACAAAGGTTGCTCCGCCCAGATCGGCAGCCTTTACCACGGCAGCAA
Source organism: Synechococcales cyanobacterium M55_K2018_004 (assembly GCA_015295905.1). Lineage (GTDB taxonomy): Bacteria > Cyanobacteriota > Cyanobacteriia > Elainellales > Elainellaceae > DVEB01. The sequence continues at coordinate 1,262 of DVEB01000250.1, read as the reverse complement.
CCCGATCGGCATCAAAATTCATCAGACCGCTGATCACTTTAAGAGCAGTCCGGTTGTCTAGCGCACGCTGAAGTGTTGAAAGAATGGTCATGGGTTTCTCAACCTTGGCAAACAGTACGGATTATTATATTAGTTGTCGATCATCCAGATGACGTCCTGGCTTGCCACAGTACCGCTTTTCGTACTGAGCGAGGCTGGGCGTTGCAGCATCCAAGTGTGATGGTTTGATGGGGGTATGCCCTCCGCGCCATCCCCCCATCAGAAGATCATTGGTCTCAATCAGCACTACCCGAAGCTGCACACCGCCATAGGGGGGGAGCTAGTCATAGGAAACGCGATCGCCCAACCCTTGTAGGCGTCTGTCGTGCCTTCGCTAGCGCTGGCCTGCAAGACCACAATTTTTGTGGCAGCACTGACGACTTCAACAACCAAAATTGGGGGTGGCTCATTTAGATGAATCACGGCTTCACGGTCCCGCATGGCTTCCCACTGGGCAACGGTTAAAACCGTGACATCGGGAATCCGAGAGGTGTCCCAGTTGCGCCCCCGTGGCGAGCGTACACCGATGGTCATTTGCTTTGACGTCCAGGGAAGCACACGACGCTCGATCGCTTCTCGAAATTGGTCATTGAGGAATTCTGCAATACCACCATGCTGACCTGTTCCCAGACTCGTGGGCACAAGTTCTCCATCAACTGATTCATAGCGAGTATCGGTGCCATCGCTGTAGGCTAGGTACTCCTCGAAGCTGATTTTTGGGTGGCGATCGCCATAGAGCCAACACTCAGTTAGGGTTGCCAGTCTGGAGCAGTGCTTCCAGTATAGATGATGGCTTGGTCAGCAGATGGGGGAAGGGGCGATCGCCACCCTGGCTCTGCATCACGCAGGTTGACTCTGTTTCTGGGGGTGAGGATAGACTGAAAAGTTAACTTGCTCAGGCACTAGGATTGTGCACACTATTGTTGTGCGTAGTGGTATTCAAGTAATGATTGGGTAGGTTGCGGGCCGTGCCCGCAACCTACCCAATCATTACAAGTTCAGAACCACCTTGTTGTGCACATGGTATGCACCGTGATGCAACGTCAGTGACAGAATAGGAGGGGCAAACCCGGTGTCAAGCTTAGTGGGGTTGATGGCGATCGCCTATTTCGTACAAGTGTTGCTCAGCAATCCTAGTCTGGTTTCGCTCTCGCTGTCGCTCTATCTGATACGAAATCCGTCGATAAAGTAGCTGTTTGTTGTGGTGTGAAACGGGCGCTACG
>DVEB01000149.1 GCA_015295905.1 Synechococcales cyanobacterium M55_K2018_004 | reverse complement strand
CGGTCGAGGGAGTAGGCTTCATGGCTATCCAAATTGAAGACTCTTACTGTTGTGCTAATTTGTTGTGCAATACTCTGAACTTGCTAACGTTGCACTACTGAGAGCGATCGCAGGTGACGGCGTAATTAGTAACAAGCATTTGCAACGCCGATCGCGCTTTCCGCCTGCGTGGTAATATCAGCTCATAAGCTAGGGGTGTCCCAGCGAGCTGCGATGTGGTGCTTGTTTGGGGCTGAGAACATACTCTTAGAACCTGAGACCGGGTTATACCGGCGGAGGGAAGCTGTTTATTACAAGGAGCAAACATGCGAAAAGATTGGATCGCGAAACGGCGCGGGCAAGCCAACGTGTCGCAAATGCACTATGCTCGCCAGGGGGTCACCACTGAAGAAATGCACTATGTCGCCCAACGGGAAAACCTTCCCCCGGATCTGATTCGGGAAGAAGTTGCCCGTGGCCGCCTGATCATCCCTGCTAACATCAACCACCCCAACCTGGAACCGATGGGCATTGGCATTGCCACCCGCTGCAAAGTCAATGCCAACATCGGCGCATCCCCCAACTCCTCTGACCTGGAGACTGAAGTTGCAAAGCTGAAACTGGCAGTGAAATACGGGGCCGATACGGTTATGGACCTATCCACAGGCGGCGGTGACCTCGACGCAATTCGGACGGCGATTATCCAGGCTTCTCCTGTGCCGATCGGGACTGTGCCTATCTATCAAGCCCTAGAAAGTGTCCACGGTGCGATCGAAAAGCTCACTCCCGATGATTTTCTCCACATCATTGAAAAACACGCCCAGCAAGGGGTGGACTACATGACCATCCACGCTGGGATTTTGATTGAACACTTGCCTCTGGTGAAGGATCGGCTCACCGGCATTGTTTCTCGTGGCGGCGGCATCATTGCCCGTTGGATGCTCCATCACCACAAACAAAACCCCCTCTATACCCACTTCCGCGACATTATCGAAATCTTCAAAAAGTACGATGTGTCCTTTAGCCTCGGCGACTCCCTGCGCCCCGGTTGCCTCCATGATGCCTCTGACGCTGCCCAGTTAGCTGAACTGAAAACCCTGGGCCAGCTCACCCGCAAAGCCTGGGAACATGATGTTCAGGTGATGGTTGAAGGTCCCGGCCATGTGCCAATGGATCAGATCGAGTTCAATGTCCATAAGCAGATGGAGGAATGCTCGGAAGCGCCCTTCTACGTCCTGGGTCCCTTGGTGACCGACATCGCCCCTGGCTATGACCACATCACCTCGGCAATCGGGGCGGCAATGGCCGGTTGGTATGGCACCGCTATGCTCTGCTACGTGACACCGAAGGAACACTTGGGTCTGCCCGATGCTGAAGATGTGCGCAATGGGTTAATCGCCTACAAGATTGCTGCCCATGCTGCTGATATTGCCCGCCACCGCCCTGGTGCCCGCGATCGCGACGATGAACTGTCCCGTGCCCGTTACCACTTCGATTGGAATCGCCAGTTTGAGTTAGCGCTGGATCCTGATCGGGCCCGCGAATACCACGACGAAACCCTCCCGGCAGATATCTACAAAACGGCAGAGTTCTGCTCCATGTGTGGGCCGAAATTCTGTCCGATGCAGACCAAGGTGGATGCTGAGGCGCTCACCGAATTGGAGAAATTCCTCGCCGCTCAGGAGCAGGCTGAGGAACCGGCTCCTCAGAGTTAAAAGGGATGCGATCGTTTTCTTAACACCAACCTACGGCTCTCGACTTGAGGAATAGTTAGCTTAGTCAGTCAGGGTTACTCAACTAAAATCCTTATCTCCTAACTCCTTCTCCCAGCCCCTCTAGCCCCCCGTTTGCGGGGGGCTAGGGGGGCTGGGGGAAGGGGAATAGATTGAAGAATAATACAACTTAAATTTTTTTAGATGTCACTATCTATGAGGTTCCTTCTGTTCTGGAGATCAGGGCTAAGCGGCGTTGTCTTTGGCCGAGTTAGCTCTGGAGGGGTTTGGGTTAGCGGAGGTGTCAAGAGAGATTGGTAAGTAGACATGATTACAGATGTTCATGTAATTGTTTAAGACTTTATCAAGTGCTGCTCTTTGCTTTGATTGACGGCCACGGTCGCTAACGAGAGCGGGGTACTGTCCGTGTTTTATTACGAAGAGGGTTCAAGGCTGAAAACGAAGGTTTTCAAGGGGACGCACGATGAGTCAGCTCAGCGTAATCTTATGTTTCAAGGTAAGTGGAGAGAAGATTCCATTCCTGCTCATTTAGACTTCCCTGAAGCAACTCAAGCTGAGTAAATCGAGCAATTAGAACTTCTCGATTAGCAATCAGAGCTTCAATCCGCTGGCAAACCTGACCACGACGAGCGCGGAAGACGCTGATCCCAATAGAGGTATCAATCAGCAACATGACGAGTTTCGCGCAGAGTTTTGTAATCAAAATCCGTCGCAAACTGAATTTGTTCTGCCAAATCGAGCAGGTTT
>DVEB01000190.1 GCA_015295905.1 Synechococcales cyanobacterium M55_K2018_004 | reverse complement strand
TCCAATATCCTTCAACTCGGATAGTTTCTCAGCGAAGCATAAGCGGTTGCTGGGCAGTTGATTTACAATAAAATGCTGTTTTGTGCGATCGCGTCTTTCCCTGTGGATGGCTTTTTGAACCTCAACAAACCCTTTGGGCTGACCTCTCATGACTGTGTGGCGAAGGTGCGTCGGTTGCTACACCAAAAGAAGGTGGGGCATGGAGGCACGCTCGATCCGGCGGCGACTGGGGTGCTGCCCATTGCCCTGGGAAAAGCCACCCGGTTGCTGCAATATCTGCCCCACACCAAAGCCTATCGAGCCACTGTTCGGTTTGGCGTGACAACGACCACTGACGACCTAGAGGGTGAGGTGCTGCAAGAACAGGCAGCTTCTGATTTAACCCTGGGGGCCATCCAGGAATTATTGCCGCAATTTCAGGGCACGATTGCACAAATTCCCCCCGCTTTTAGCGCCATTCAAGTGCAGGGGAAACGACTCTATGAGCGGGCAAGAGCAGGTGAACCAGTGGAGGTTCCGGCCCGGACGGTCGAGATTTTTTCAATCGCAGTGCTGGACTGGCGACCGGGTGAATGTCCTGAAGTGGACTTGGCGATCGCCTGTGGGAGCGGTACCTATATTCGAGCGATCGCCCGTGACTTGGGAAAAGCCGCAGGTACAGGGGCAACCCTTGCAGCCCTCTGTCGCACCGAAAGCAGTGGCTTCACCCTCGACACCAGTCTGACGCTGGAAGAACTGGAGTCACAAATTCAGGCCGAATCGTTTCACCCCCTCCCCCTCGACACTCCCCTAACCTCTTTGCCCAGCGTCAATCTCTCCTTTTCTGATAGCCAAAAATGGTTGAAAGGACAACGCCTGTTTCTGCCGCCCACAGAACTGACGCTACCAATCGGTGCGCCCCTGCGGATTTACGATTCCTCTCAAAAACTTTTGGGGATCGGCAAACATATATACGCGAGAGGCGCTTCGCTGCTTACTCCCGCCCTAGTCCTAGGATAACTCTGGCAATTCCGAAGCCTAGCATCTCTCCCTCTCCCTCCATAGCTATCTGCATCTATCTGCGTCCTCTCTCCACACTATGAAACCTGTCTGCGACTCCTGGTTCTCCACTCAAACAATCAATGACCGCTTATACCTGATCACAGAACCCCATTACTACTGGTACAACAGGGCAAACCTCTGGCTAATTAAAGGGCGATCGCAAGATCTGTTGATCGATACGGGTTTGGGTGTGTCTAGCCTGCGCAGCTACATCGCTGGGTTGTTGGATAAACCGTTGCTGGCGATCGCCTCCCACATCCACTTCGACCACTCTGCCGGAATGCACGAATTTGACCAGCGGGCCATCCATGCCGCTGAAGCGTCTGCCCTGCGAACGGGAGATGACTATGAAGCCCTCTGCACCCCAGGACAGGGCTGGATGCAGGATGACCATTTTGAGTGCCTGCCCTACGCTGGTTTCACAGTGAAGACCTATACGCTGACCGCCTGCGAACCAACCCATATCCTTAACGAAGGGGATGTACTAGACTTGGGCGATCGCGCCTTTGAGGTGTTGCACCTGCCCGGACACTCGCCTGGATGCATTGCCCTCTATGACCCCCAAAGTCGGGAACTCTTCTCTGGAGACGTCATCTACGACGGCGAACTCCTGGACGAACTGCATTGCAGTCACATCCCCACCTACATCAAGACCTACGAGCGCTTGATGCAACTCCCAGTAGAAACGGTTTACCCCGGTCACTACCGCACCTTTGGCAAAGACCGCTACCACGAGATCATCGGTGAATACCTTGAAGCTCGCCGCAAACCAGGCTGTCCTACTGAAACTCACCCCCTCCCGCACTAAACTAAAATTACAATTCCCCCTCCCCTGCCCACGTACCAACGGAGCAAAACACTTCAGGAATAGGCGTGTGCTGCGGAAACTCAAGCTGAGTTTCGCGTAAGCTCAGATACCCGGACTCCATGAAGGAAAGCAGCATACGTTGCAGAGCAACCCACACTTCGGGGTCAAATTCCCAGTTGCGGTCGTAGGGCGAGTGGGCTGCGATCGCCCTCAGCGCCCAGAAGAAGTTGTTGCGAACAACGGAGCCAGTTTTCTTATACTCTGGCACGTCATCTTTGTGGAGGTAGAGAATGTCGTTTTCAACCCAGGCACGCATAGCGATCGCAGTTATTATTTGTACTATTTTTGTACTATCTTAACGTGAATGCGGGATAAGCTGAAGCTCTTGCTGTTCCGTGCACGTTGCGCACGGAACAGCAAGGGTTTTGGGGCACCGCGCCCGGCGCAGTGCCCCAAAACCCTCTTAACCAGAACTGACGTTAAGATAGAACGTTTTGTGGGAAACTCTGCTCCCACAAAACGTCTTGTCCATCATGAGTGCATAGCGCCATACAGATGGATTCCGTATGCGATTACTGACGCTGGGAAGTGCTGTACAGACGCAAGCATGTTTGGGCGATCGCCCAGTCCTCATGAGTATGGATGACCAACACACGCACCCGTGAGTCAGGGGCAGAGATCTCCTGATCATCGGGCGATCGCTGCAATCGATCGGGGTCGAGCTTGAGTCCCAAGAACTCAAACCCACGACATAAGCCTGACCAGACAAGGGGGTCATTTTCCCCAATGCCAGCGGTAAACACCAACACATCTAACCCACCGAGGCTGGGGAGCATGCCACTCACCGCCGTTTGCAAGCGATGAATGAACAGGTCAAAGGCCAGGGCAGCGCGTTCGTTTCCTGCGGCGATCGCCGCATGGATGTGGCGCATATCGTTGGAGAGACCAGAGATCCCCTTTAAGCCTGATTCTTGGTTGAGTACTCGGTCTAAGTCGTCAGGAGTGTGGCCCTGACGCAGCAGGTGGATCAAGATACCGGGGTCAATGCTGCCAGAGCGGCTGCCCATCATCAGCCCCTCGAGCGGTGTAAACCCCATACTGGTTTCGACACTGCGTCCCTCGTGTACCGCCGTGACCGAGCAGCCATTGCCCAAGTGACACGTGATCAGGCGTAGAGATGTGAGGGGCTGTCCCAGCAGTTGAGCAGCCCGCTGGGAGACGTATTGGTGGCTAATGCCGTGGAACCCATAGCGACGAATGCCCTGCTCCAGCCAATCATAGGGGCCGGGATAGACGTAGGCGGTGGCCGGCAGGGTGTGGTGGAAGGCCGTGTCAAAGACAGCAAACTGGGGCACGTCCCCCAAAATTCGCTCGATGGCCTCGATGCCCTCCAAATTAACAGGATTGTGGACGGGGGCAAAGACGGCAAGACGGGCGATCGCCTCTTTCACAGCAGGGGTAATGCGGGTACATTCGCGGTATTCTGCGCCCCCATGCACGACTCGATGCCCCACCAAGTCAATGGCTGCAAAGGAGTCGATTACCCGGGTGTCTCCCTGACACAGGGTGTACAGCAGGTCAGCAATTACCTTCGCTCGGTCGTCAGTCGGCACGAGCTTCTTCAGAGTTTTCCCGCCGGCCGTTTCTACCCTAATCTCGGCTGCTTCGCCTTGATGAGTCCAGTCGATCAGGCCTTCCCACACGGGTGTCGCTGGCATATCTGGAGCAGCGTCATCCGACAGGTCGTACAGGCAACTCTTTTGAGTACTGGAGCCTGCATTTAAAACCAGAATTTTCATGCCTGTGCCTCGAATTCTTTAAAGTTTGAACTTGACGGTTTAGCGAAGTGTTAACTACGGTGAACAAAGATGTCAGATGAAGCCTTATGCTGCGATCGCCCTCAGTTTACAGAAAGGTATTGCTGGCGGTGCTTTTCCTGGCATTGGTCTATGGGCTAATGGCGATCGCCCTACGCACCATTGGTCTGGAAAATGCCCACCATTTCATCCAGCGAGCAGGCGCACTTGCTCCTGTTTTGTTTGTCTTGATCTGTTCCGTGAGTTTAATTTTTGCTCCGATCAGCGGTAGCTCAGTGATTGTGATGGGGGGGGTCTTGTTTGGCCATAACGTTGCATTTGTGTTGAGTTTACTCGGCTCTATTCTGGGCTGTAGCGCCAACTTCTGGATCTCGCGCAAACTAGGGCGCAAGGTGGTGACGCGCTTGATTGGCCATAATGAACTGGCCGCCCTCGATCGCTTTAGTTATCGGCTCAAGAGCCACCAAGGCATTGTTTACATGATTCTCCTGATGCCGATTGCTCAAGACATTGTGAGCTACGCAGTGGGGCTGACCAAAATTAGCTACTGGCACTTTTTGATTGCCCTGACCATTAGTGGAGTAGCGATCGTTGCGGTTTACACCTATTTGGGTAGCAGCCTCCTGGAGGCCATGCTCTAGAGGCTGTCATCAATCTAAGCTAGGTGTTCCGGGTGCGTGTCACGTTTGCCCTCACCCTAAATTCTTCTCCTAATACAGAATCCGTCTGTAAAGTAGCAGCTTGTTGTGGTGTAAAACGGGCGTGCAGCGAACGGTTTACATCACAACAAACCGACGCAATCACCGACAGAGTCGGTATAACTTGGGAGAGGAATTTTGAGATGGCTCGACTCCCCTGCTCCCAACTTGGGAGCAGGAGCTAGGGGATGGGGGCCTGCAAAGGTAACATGCTCTCGCTTCTCCTAGACGTTGTGTGCAAACCGATGGGTGTAAACCAATCGTTTCAGGTATTCTCGCTGAGAATGCCGAAGGTTGATGGTTCTCCTCGAAACATCTAGGACGCCCCCAAACGACAGCTCGCCCGCAGAAACGCTGCTGGGAGAGCATCAATCATGACGCGGCCTTGCGGCACAACGATTTAGGCCAGCGGTCTATTGGCGTTGCTGGCTCAGATTGGCAGCAACGATCTTCTGCTCTGGCTTTGACAGGGTGGGAAGCACTTGGGCAATGTCTATGGGTTGCATAATCACAGCCTCGTAGGGAACCACTCCGCGCTCCTCGCTGCCCACACAACGAGCAGCCTGCCGCGAGAGATCGAGCGATCGCCGTCCCACATAAGGTCCTCGGTCGTTGATGCGAACAATCACTGAGTGACGGGTCTTCAGGTTGGTCACTTTGAGGAAGGTGTTGAACGGCAGAGAGGGATGGGCAGCAGTGAGGTCATGCTGGTTGAAGCGTTCGCCCGTGGCGGTGAGGCGATTGTGGAAGTAAGGCCCATACCAGGATGCCACCCCCGCCAGCACTCTGCGACTCTGGATGAGGCCATACATGGCACTTTGTGCCTCAACTAGGGGAATAGGCCCAACCCCAGTCGCAACGCGCAGGTTGTTGATCCAGTCGATGGCGATCAGGTCACTGCTGCGTTGGAAGATTTTTTCTAGGACGGCATCGACCCGAAACAGCAGTTCGTCGCGTGCCAGGCCAACGGGGTCATTGCCCACCAGCCCCACCCGCAGGGAGGCTGGATTGAAGGCGGGATTTTGCAGCAGGGCTTTGAGGCGATCGCTCAATCGATTGGCTTGGGACGGGTGGGGAAGGGCTGCAACGAGATGGTCTCCCACCCAGACTTGGTAGACCCGCCGATTGGGAATTGGGCTGTGGGGCTTCTCTGGCTTGACTGCGTGGGTGCAATGCCAGAAGGCGGCAAAGGTGGCGGGGTGGGGCGGTAGCTTCTGACGCTGATTGGGCCGGGGGGGATCCTGTCGGACGACCCGGACGGTGGCTGGGGTGTAGGGCGATCGCTGCGACCAAGCCAATAGACTTGCGGAGAAGCTCTGAAAGCGGTCTATGGGGCGAGCATTGTTGGCCCACCCAAACCATTGGGGTGAGCCGTGATACGCAAAGTCGGTAGAATTTTTAGGGGTAGGTAGGGGGTGGAGTACTCCCCCAGGGCTAAACAGCACAATTACCCAGGCAAGCCCAAGTAAGTTCATAAGGCGAATTGAAAACGGAAATTTGAGCAAACTGAGAAATTGATGGGTGGAGTTTGGACGGACTCAATGGACTTACTCAATTGGGAGGGCTGCAATAATCGTCATGCTCCTTCTGACAATCGTCCCCTCAACTGTGGGGACGGATCTACCTGCAGTAGACCAAACCGTTCATACAGGACAAACGCTGTACTGCAGCTTAAGCCAAGGTCAGTTGCTTCTGTCTAGGCTAGGGGGTGTTTTTAGGAAGTTTATTTAAGATAGACCAACCTCTACAAAAAAGAAAATTAAATGTTACGGATAATACATAATTTTTTCAGGGCTTTTCGGTAGTCTAGCTAGATTTGTTATGACCTCCTCAGAAACAACACAATGGGATAGGTTGCTGAAGCATGTGGGTGTGTGGGAAGGGTCCTTCACCCGTCTATCAACAGACGGCACGGTGCAGGAAGATATGCCAACGATCATTCGCCTGGAAGGGGTGGACGAGAACCGCACGATGCGTCAGACGAATGAGTACTTTTCTGGCCAAGGCGAGCAGCCAACGACCCAGCGGGTGATAGCCTACAGCAGTCTGGGGCGCAACATCTTGTTCTGCGAGGATGGCTCGTTTTCCTTGGGGTCGATGCAGTTCAGCCCGCTGGCCGAGTTTGGTGCAGAGTTTGGGTTTGTGCGGGGCGATCGCCGCCTGCGCCTGGTGCAGTTGTTCAACCCTGGAGAGAATGGCAGCCAGTTTTCACACCTGACTCTGATTCGCGAACGTCGCCAGGGAACGGATGCGCCAGAACGTCCACCGCTCACAGTGGCCTCCCTCCTGGGCGAGTGGCAAGGAGAGGCAGTGACATACTACCCAGACTGGCGATCGCCCGACCGTTCCCCGACTCGGTTAACCCTGCGTCAGGAGGGCGATCGCCTCTACCAGCAACTCACCACTCCATCGTTTGATCTGTCAACGAGTGCAACGATAGAGGGCAATCGACTGTTATTTGACGAAGGTCCTGAGCCGGTTCAGGTGCTGCTGCTACCTGACGGCGGATCTTGCACTACCCCCCTAGTGATTCCCAGAAACCGTCCCTTTTGGTTTGAGGCGGGTTGGCTGGTGGAACCCTCGCTGAGGTTACGCCTGATCCGCAGCTATGATGCGATGGGCGGCTGGGTGAGTCTGACCCTAGTGACGGAGCGGCGAGGGCATTAACGCGCGGGAGTCTCCCATCGATTCCATAGACATAGATATAGAGCCATAGATATACAGGGGCGCTGCCCCTCAAGAAGCAGAACCTTAACCAAGAATTGGTGATTGGTGTGTGCAACAGGCGCTGACAACCAATCCCTGGTTGAAGCGTGACTTCCGGATACGCTGAACCCCTTTGCTTGTCCATGCGCGACGCGCACGGACAATCACACGGACAATCAAAGGGGTTTGGGGCACGGCGCCCGGCGCGGTGCCCCAAACCCCTCTTAACCAGAACTGACGTTGACTAACTCTGTGAGTCGTGAGTCATCTTTTGGTACTCGTAAGGCCCCATGAGTGCGCCCCAGAGGGCCTGGCCGGTTGTCGGATCAACGCCTTTGTCGTAGCTCCAGAACTGGTTTTCGCTCACTTCAAAACCCAACACAACCTGACGAGTCTCACCGTTGTACTGGAAGTAGCAGTGAGCATCGGGGGGAGGCGTGGCAATGAAACGATCAATCTCACCTGACGACGCATTGTAGCGGGTTTCTACCAATAACTGACAGCCTGGTAAAGCCTCTAAATCTTCGTCGGGCTTCAGGTCTGCAAGTTTTTCGGGATGAGCGCCAGCGCCCTTAAACCTGCTGGGTTCGCGAAAGGCCCAAAACTGCACTTGAACGTTTTCAGGCGTCTCGCGCTCCTGGAGGACGGCAATCCTCTGACGGTAGGGCTGGTCGAGGAAGAGGGCGTTGGCCTGTTCTGCAAAGAAGGCAAGATGCCCCCACAATGGCATTGGCAACGGACGGTGCCATAACCGCAAGTGAACGAACCAGATGGGGCGGTCAAGCGCCTGGGGACGATTGTCGAATTCGCCACAGAGCCAATCGAATAGGGTTGTGAGACTGGAGGGCATAGGATTTGGAATTTCGGATTTAGGATTGGGTTAGGCTGCTTGCGTGACGTGAATTTTCATTCACCACCACTTTTTATCCCCCAACAACCAGCGGCGTTGGGGAGTGGGGCTTTCCATGGGTCTTCCGGCCCGCAGCATCGTCCAAGTGTGACGATCGACCTGTCCAGTCTCTTTCAAATGGTGCCGCCGCTGGAAGTGGAGCACAGCCTGTTCGGTTTCGGGGCCAAAGATTCCATCACGCGGACAACTGACACCGCAGACTTGCAGGAGTCCCTGTAGCTCATAAACATCCGCGCCAGAGTGGCCCCGATGGAGCGTGCGACCACCGGGCTTTAAGTCATGTTTCAACGCTTCCCAGGTTTCACGACCAACAATGCCATCGACCCGCAGCCGGTGTTGGCGTTGAAAGGCACGAACGGCTGACTCGGTTCGCCAGCCAAAATCACCATCAATTTTGACTGGAAAGCCATGAGCATTGAGCAATTCCTGGAGTTCTACGACGGCGGGGCCGGTCTCCCAGGGGCTAATTTGAGGAGAAAGGGGAGCCTTTGTCCCCAGGGATGACTGGGCCTGAGAATTGGAGGTGCCGCCTAAATCAGAATTAGCCCCGGAGCGATCGACTCCAGAAGCGTTGCTACAGCCAGTGGTTGTCTGCCGATCAATTCCAGATTCGTTGGAATTCATGGATAAGAAGAACAGTAGAAGAGAAGAGAGAGAAAGGTGAGCCGATTCTTCCAATCATAGGCTGAGCAGTTGGGGAAAGGGAGTGCTTTTTGCTGCGATCGCGCCTTTGACCAATCTGAAGACTGGTGGAATTCTAGAGTGTTGAGCAGAATTTTGCGGTAGAAGTGATGTGGGTAGACAGGCGGGGGCCACTTTAGGACTCGCACACTAAGCGGCAAGTTAACCGATATAGTCATCGTTGCTAAGGGGGAGTGCTGACTTGAAGGATATAGGGTTGGATGAAAGTCGCCCCCTGCAACTCTCATTCAACGATTCCCTTCTAGGTCAAGCAACGCCGTCTATGGTCTACCGACGACTGTCTGATGACTGTCTACTGAAAACTGTCTACTGAATACAGGTGTTTGTCGGATCTGAAGCTAGCCACGGGCAGGGTTTACATGGGCCTAGCCTTTGAGTTGCTTCGCAATTTCTGCGGTAGGGGCTTAGGCTAGCCAAGCCAGAGGCACAAAACGATTGCACAGGCTGTTGATGCCAGTGCCTCAGAGCCGACGAAGCAGCCTGAGATGTTGCGTTCAGGGAATTGGTATGGTTGCTAGTTTTTTGACAGACGCTGAGTTGGATCCGCAGGATCTGTCTAGACCAGAGGTGTTGTTAGCAACGTTGCGATCGCTCCGACAAGCAGTACAGACCGAGGGGCAGGCCACACTACAAGCGTGGATGCCTCAGATCAAACGACCTGAATTTCTCAAAAGTGCCGAAAATTTAGCAGAATACTTAGCTTTGCGGCGGCGAGACTTGCGACCGCTGCAAACGGCTCTGATGCCATGGGGGTTGTCTTCCTTGGGACGCATTGAAGGGCGGGTGATGGCCAATTTGAATGCAGTCATTGCAACCCTAGAAGCGGTTTGCCATGCTGATGGCGCGTCTTTATCACGGCCTATACTCGAATCGTTTTTTGAGGGCGATCGCCTGCTGCAAGCCAATACTGAAGCGTTGTTCGGCAAAATTCCTGAGCATCGGCGCGTCAGCATCATGGTGACACTGCCCACCGAGGCAGCGACTGATGCTGATTTCGTGCGCATCCTGCTGGAGCGGGGGGCCAACTGTGTGCGGATCAACTGCGCCCACGATACCCCGGTCGAGTGGCAGGCCATGATTGACCATGTGCGACGGGCAACGGTTGAAACCGGGCTGTCCTGCAAGGTTTATATGGACCTAGGTGGCCCCAAACCCCGGACGGGCGAGGTGGTGAGTCTGTGCGATCGCAAGCGGGTGTTTGTGGGAGACGTGATCTGGCTGACGGAGGCAGCCGTTGATTTTGAGAGCATCATGCCCACTAGTCTGCCCACTCCCTTACCTGCTTTCCAGACCTGTTGCTCGCTGCCCGAAATTCTGTCGCAACTCTCTCCTAGTGATTCTGTCTGGATCGATGATGGCAAAATTGGGGCAACGGTTGTCACCTCCTGCCCAACTCCAGACGGAAAGCAGGGAGTCCTGTTGCGGGTAGCGCACACCCATCCTGAAGGTAGAAAACTCAAACCAGACAAGGGGCTGAACTTTCCCGATACGGTGTTGAATTTAAGCCCACTGACTGACAAAGACTATCAAGACCTAGACTTTGCAGCAACGCGTGCTGATATTATTGGCTACTCCTTTGTGCAAACTGCTGCAGACATTCAGCAATTGCAACAGGCCCTACAGGTGCGATTGAACGGTGCACCCCTGCCTGCGATCGTCGCCAAGATTGAGACGCCCGAAGCCATTCGCAATCTGCCAGAACTGATTGTCCAAGCCGCAGGCCAACAGATCCTGGGCGTTATGATCGCGCGAGGCGATTTAGCGGTCGAGATTGGCTACCAACGGTTGGCAGAAATGCAGGAAGAAATTCTATGGATCTGCGAAGCGGCTCATATTCCAGTGATTTGGGCAACTCAGGTACTCGAAACTTTGGTGAAAGAAGGAGTGCCTAGCCGTGGCGAAATCACAGACGCCGCCATGGCAGAACGGGCAGAATGCGTCATGCTCAACAAAGGGCCGTTTGTCGCAGAAGCCGTCTCAATTTTGGATGATGTGCTGACGCGAATGCAGGCACACCAACTGAAGAAAACCCCCCAGTTGAGAGCGCTCCATTCCTGGTTGTAATTGGCTTGGGTTGTAATTGGCTTGCCCGACAAAACGTCGGCATCCACTAGTTCGCAGCAGCAAGCTACACCCCAATCGAACAGGTCGTGTTGCACTTGATGCAGCAACCACCTCAACGAAATGCATTTTCAGCACTTTATCACAGCGGTCTTGGCTGCTCTGGGCAACGATGTCGCTGTCGTGCAGATGGATCAGGCTCAAGATCCATCGAGCTAAAGCGTTGGTATAGCGCTACACGCATAGGTTAGGACAACGCTTTGTGTCGGCCCCCCGGGCAGCGGGGATTCCCACACAAAGCGTTTTACATCAGGAGTGCGTAGCGCCATATGGCCAAAGCATCTGATTCCTTGCGTTCAACCGCCTTACAGTCCCGAACTCAATTCAACTGAGTGCTTCTAGCAGCAGCTGAAGTCATTGCTCAAGGGCAAGTGTTTCCAGACCTTGGATCAGTTGCGGGAGCGGGTGTGGAACAGAATTGAGTTGGTTGTGATGTAAAACGCGCGCACAGCGCGCGTTTTACATCACAACCAACTGCTACTTTACAGGCAGATTCCGTATGACACTCAGGCATTGCATCAGAATGACCCTCAACTCATCCCTCCATGGTGCAACACCTCTTTCCGGTGTTGGTTAATCACAATTGCTGGGTCGCTACAGTACTCCCTGTTTTCCTGCTTCCTCAAGCTCCCTTTGTTGACCCACTCATGTTAATCCAAACTGACGTTAAAAGTAAGGTGCTGAGCTAATTTAGCTATTTTGTAGAAGTAGTTTTACTGTGAAGCAAGTTCCTTCTCCAAGTTGGCTTTTCACTTCAATGCTGCCTTGATGACTTTGAACAATTGCTTGCACAATAGATAGACCTAGCCCTGCGCTACTCTCATCGTGGTGACGTGCCTGATCAGCCCGCCAAAAGCGTTCAAAAACTTTCTCTAGGTGCTCAGGTGCGAGGCCGATGCCCGTGTCTGTTACAGCAACCTGCACGTGATGGGATAAACGCTTCGCTTTAACCCAGACCTTGCCTCCAGAGGGTGTATAACGTAAAGCATTTTGCAGTAGGTTCGTAAAGGCACGAGTTAGGGCAGACATATCTCCATTGAGCACTAGATTGGATTCTATGATTGACTCTAGGGCAATCTGCTGGTGCTGTGCCTGGGGTTGATAGAGCTGCACTAATTGCTGCAAAAGCTGCGATAGGTTCACTGGGGTCAGTGCCATTGGAACCGCCCGATCGTTTCTTGCTAGCAGCAGCAAGTCTTCAGTTAGTCGTGTCATTTGCTCGGTGGCGCTGGCGATCGCAATCAGCACTTCACGGTCTTCCGGTCGCATACCATCAGCATATTTGAGGGCAACTTCAACGTTGCTAGAAATAGCCATGAGCGGACTGCGGAGTTCGTGGGAGGCATCGGCGGTAAACTGTCGAAGACGCTCAAAGCTGGCTTCAATGGGTTGCATTGCCTGCTGATTGAGCCAGATACTGCCAATATTGCCAAGCATGATGGCAATTACTACCCCCACCACCAAGCCAATATCAAGCTGAAAGACTGTTTCGTTAAACTCGTCAAGCTCTTGGCTGACTCTTACATAGCCGATGAGTTCTTGGGTTTCTTCGCCCAAAATAGGCAGGGTGACTGACTGCAAGGCAGGATCGCCCGTGCGGACTGCAACAGTAACGTTGGGGTTTAGCGGGAATTGGGGAATGTCTTCTCCTTGCCGCTGGATTAACCGGCCTTGACGATCAAACCATTCCAACGTTTGTGCCTGTCTTACTAATTCCTGGGCAAGGAAACGATCCTCTACCTCAAGCTGCCCATTGTCGATTTCTGTACTGGCGGCTGCACTCTGCCCTAGGGTAATCAAGTGACTGGTCAGTTGCTGTTTTAAGTTATAAACAAAGACAATTCTCACGGCGATCGCAAACCCGCTCAGCACTATTGCAAAAACCAGTAGGTTAGAGAGAAACAGCCGTTGGCGGATTTTTTCAAACATAGCGTTATGAGTCTAACGGTGCCAGCCGATACCCCATCCCATAGACAGTTTCGATCAGTTCTTGGGAGCAACCTGCCGCCTTGAGCTTACTGCGAAGATTTGTGATGTGGGTTTTGACAGTGCCCTCACCAGCCGTCTGGTCGAACTCCCAAAGCTTATCGAGCAGCGTCGATCGGCTAAAGACTTGACCAGGGTGGCGCAGAAAATATTACAAGAGAAGGTATTCCTTAGGAGTTAGGGAGAGCACTGTTTGGTTGTAGGTGACAACTTGGCTGGCGGGGTCGAGGCAGAGTGCCCCGTAGTGCAGCGCTGGTGGCAGCAGCTCACGACTGCGCCGTTGCAAGGCACGAATACGAGCTGCTAATTCTTCCAGCTTAAAAGGTTTGACCAAGTAATCATCTGCTCCAGCATCTAAACCCATCACTTTATCGCTGGTGGTATCTTTTGCAGTGAGCATTAAAATCAGTGCTGAACACCGCGCTGCCCGTAGTCGTTTACACAAGCTCACGCCATCGAGGCGGGGCAGCATAAGGTCAAGCAAGATTAAATCGTAAATTGTTGCTTGGGCATAGTTCCAGCCTTCTAAACCGTCTTGGGCAATATCCACGCTGTGGTGTTGATGGCGTAAATCCTTTGCCAATGGGTTGGCAATGCGAGGGTCATCCTCAACAATTAGAATTTTCATCGCGTTGATCACCAGTAGATTAGTTTGGACACTGTTGATAATCAAGTTTAGACACTGGTGAAATGGCTCGCCCTCATCCCCTAGCCCCTTCTCCCAAGTGGGGAGAAGGGGAACCGAGCCATCTCAAAGTCCCTCTCCCGACTTGGGAGAGGGATTTAG
>DVEB01000095.1 GCA_015295905.1 Synechococcales cyanobacterium M55_K2018_004 | reverse complement strand
ACAAACCGACTCAATCACCGACGGAGTTGGTATAACAAGCGTTTTGTAGGAAACCCCGCGCCGCAGAGTTTCCTACAAAACGCTTGCTCCTAACCTATGTGTGTAGCGTTATAAGCCACGCTCATGACTGCGTGATGGATACTGCGTGCCCCACACGCAATCGCAAATCAGAGTCCATCCCCAAATCATTAGGAAGTGTAATTGTAAAGGTTGTGCCAACGTTGACTTGACTCTCGACCCAAATGTGTCCATTCTGTAGCTCGACACACTTCTTGACAATCGTAAGACCCAGTCCTGTGCCTTGAATTGTCTCAGCATTGCTAGCCCGAAAGAAGGGTTCAAACAGATGATCCAGTGCTTCAGCAGGAATGCCAATGCCCTCATCGCGGACTCTCAGTGTCACGCAATCTGCAGCATAAATCACCTGCAGTTCAATGGGGTCGCTTGTTGGAGAGTATTTCACGGCATTCGATAGAAGATTGCTGAGAATTTGCCGCATCAACTTTGGATCCAGAAACACCGTCTGTGGTTCCCCTGTCACTACAAAGGCAATCGAGTCTGGCGTTGGGGACTGATACTGCATCTCCTGCAAAACTTCTTGGCACAGGGCAACTAGGTCAAACACGACCGGTTTGGGTTCCAGTTTGCCTGCCTCAATTTTGCCTATCAGCAACACATCCTCCAACAGTTGTGTCATTTGGTGGACGGCATTTTTAATCTGGCCGAACTGGATTTGGCGTTCTTCAGCAGTCCAGTCGTAGTATTCCAGCAGTTCTGCGGAGGATTGGATGGTGGTCAGCGGTGTGCGAAACTCGTGCGACACCATACTGACAAAGCGAGATTTTAACTCGCTCAACTCCTTTTCACGGGCTAGGGCTTTGAGGATTTCTGTCTCTGCCTGTTTGCGATCGCTAATATCCTTCGCCATGGAAAGGATACATGTTTCCCCCATTAAATGGATTAATTCTGCCGAAAATAGCCCCGTCCGCAACTCACCCGACCGATGCCGAAAGGTAATTTCTCGATTGGAGACTGAGCCTTTTTCCTTCAGGGTCCTGACAAAATCTTCGCAGTCCTCTGGTGCAATCCACAGGCTTGAGGTCTCGTAGGTTTGCCCCAGAATCTCGGCTGCCGTGTATCCCGTCATCTGACAAAAACTATCATTCACCTCCAAAAACCGCCCCTCTGCTAATGTCCGAATGCAGATTGCATCTGGGCTGCAATGGAACGCCTTAGAAAATTTTTCCTCCGAAGCTTGGAGGGCGCTATGCACTTGGTCAAAGGCGTCCCGTAGCTGTTGGGCCATCTGGTTGAATGATCGCGCCATTACCCCCAACTCAGCAATGGGCGTCATTCCAGGCACAGGTCGTTGCCAATTCCCCTGGGCGATCGCCCGACTCGCCTGACTAAGCCGCAAAATTGGTTGCGTAATCCAGCGGGCAGTCCACAGTCCTAGCAGGACAGAGCCGAACAAGGACAACCCACAGAGCAGCAGCGTCGTGCGGGTATTGGCCTGGATTTGCATCATAAAGTCGGACTCTGGCACCACAATCACCACCAGCCAGTCCAGTTCTTTTCCCTGATTCCAAGGTTGAACCTGCACAAAATAGTGCTCACGCCCAGCCCAAAACTCAAGCTGGTGGTCTCCCCGTACTTGGCGAAAACTACCAAAGCACTCAACCAGATGTTGCGCAGTTAGCCGAATCGCAGGTTCCTGACTGTCAACTGCACGTAAGCGCTGGGCCACCTTGTTTGCATCTAACCGATAGGGTAATTCCGGACTGGAACTGGCAACAATATCCCCGCTCTGTTCAACGATAAATACATGGCCTGAAGGGCTGACCCGGATCTGGCGGAGAAAGTCACTAATGCGTGACAGGAGCAAGTCCACACCAAATGCACCAATTAACTCTCCCTTGGAGTTGTAGAGCGGTTGACTGGCGGCGATCGCAATCATGTTGGGATCGTCGTCCCACAGATAAATTTCACTCCAAACAGGCCGTCTTGCAGCTAGTGCAGCGGTATACCAGGCTTCCTCGCGGTAGTCGTAGTTTGGATGAGCACTGGCCTCGAGGCGATTGCCTTGGCCGTCGGTGGTGAAGTCGGTCGAAACCCAGCCAGTCCGGGCTGAGGTCTCAGTAATAATGATGTCCTCTAGAGTATCATTCTCGGTGAGGTATCCTGCACCGATGTATTCTCCTGTTAATAAACCATAGTTGATAAAACTGACATCAAAGAGTCGCACCTGCTGCCAAAACAACTGGCCGAGGGCCTGAAAGTTGTTTTTTGGCAGCAGATCATTAGCAATCGCATGAGCTATTGTCTGGTTCAGTTGTTGCGGGACTGTCAGATAACTGTCCAGGTGTTGTTCCACCCGCTCACTGGTCTCAGCCCGCAGCTTAGTCGCCAGTTCGTGTATCGCTTGCTTGCCATTTTGCAGGGAAACCCACCCAGTCAAGCCCACTGCCACCGTCACCTGCAGCACAAAGGGAACCACAAGCACAAGACGGAGGGGAATTTTGGGAAACTGGCGAATCAGCAGAAAAGCAGTCATTCGGTAACGAGGGGATCGTAGCTGTAAGTCAGGTTACCCACCAGTAGGCTTTTTCTCTAAGCAGGGTCTTTAGGGAGGTAAGGATTTTTACAAAATTAAAGTTGACGTGAATTCCAGATAAGCTGAACTCCTTGATGTTCCGGGCGCGACGCGCCCAAAACCCGCTTAATCAGAGCTAGCATTGGGGATCGGCAGCTATTTTGCCTCCATCCAGTTTTGCCCTGCCCGAATTTCCACCACTAGCGGCACACTCAGCGAGACTGCCCCCTCCATCCCAGCTTTGATCTGGGGGTGCAAGGCTTCCCACTCGTCGGGGTGAATTTCAAACACCAGTTCATCATGGACTTGCAGCAGCAGGTTGGCCCGGTGCTGCTTCAGCAGCTCGTGCAGGTGGATCATGGCCTTCTTAATGATGTCGGCACTGGAGCCTTGGATGGGGGCGTTTGCAGCGGCGCGTAGCGATTGGGCGTCGTACTGGTCGCGCAGACGCAACTTCTCCACGTCGATCTGCTCAGGGGGGGTGCCCCGCAGCGCCTTTAGAGCTTCGCTGTTGAAGTTGAAGTAGCGCCGCCGACCAAGAATGGTTTCAACATATCCGTTGGCGATCGCCTCCTGTTGCATTTTTTGCAAGTAGGTAAAGACACGAGCATAGCGTGCATAGAACCGTTCCAGGAAGACTTTGGCATCGCTATTACTAATACCCAATTCACGCGCAAGTCGCTGGGCACCCATGCCGTAGATCACACCAAAATTAATTGTTTTGGCCAACCGACGTTCATCGGCAGTGATCTGATCTTTTTCAAAGAGCAGTTGTGCTGTGACGGTATGAATGTCGCCTCCCTGCTGATAGGTTTCCAGCAAAATGGGTTCCTGGGTCAAATGCGCTAGGATGCGGAGTTCGATCTGTGAGTAGTCGGCTGCAACCAGCAGCCACCCTTCCTCCGGCAAAAATGCTTTGCGGATCTGACGGCTAAATTCCGTCCGTACAGGAATGTTTTGCAGATTGGGGTTAGAGGACGACAAACGCCCCGTTGCCGTGACCGTCTGGTTGAAGTCGGTATGGATGCGGTGGGTGTCGGGGCGCACCAGTGAAGGGAGGGCATCCACGTAAGTGGATTTTAGCTTTGCCAACGAACGATATTCGATGATGCAGTCCACTACTGGGTGGTCGCCCTGCAATTTCTCTAGCGTTGCTGCATCGGTGGAATACCCCGTTGCTCGCTTTTTCGACTTGCGTTTATCCAGTTTCAACGTCTCAAACAACAGCTCACTCAGTTGCTTGGGAGAAGCAAGGCTAAACTTCTGTCCTGCGGCTGCGTAGGCCCGTTGTTCGATTGCCGCGAGGTCTTGTTCGAGTTGCTTGGAAAATTCCTTGAGATACTGCTGGTCAATCCGCACCCCGATAAATTCCATGTCTGCCAAAACAGGTTCCAGCGGCACTTCTACCTTCAGGAGCAGATCCTTGAGTCGCGGCAGGGGTTGCAGCAGTTCACGGAATTTGCCCACCAGCAAATAGGTAATATGAACATCCATGCCGCAATAGTGGGCAGCAGCGGGAATGGCAACATCGGCGATCGTCTTACCACGAGGCACGAGGTCTTCGTAACTCTGGGCGATCAGCCCTAGATGGCGCAGGGCCAAGTCACTTAGATTGTGTTTGTCTTCGGGGTTCAACACATAACTGGCCAGCATTGTGTCGAAAATCACGCCAGCGAGTTGAATCCCTTGACAGCGCAACACTAAGCGATCGAATTTGGTGTTTTGCAGGGCTTTGGGGTGTCGATCGCTCTCCAAGATTGGACGCAACGCCTCCAGCGCCGCTTTGACATCCAGATTGTTGCCCTCCCGATGGCCAAGGGGAATATAGGCCATTTCATCTAATCCTGGCCCCCAGCAGCAGCCAATGCCAACAAGCTGAGCATCGCGGGGTTCCAGAGCTGTGGTTTCGGTATCCCAGGTGACTGGATGTTCTGGGTTAGTCAAGGCTTGGAGTCGTTGCACCAAGGCAGTGAGCTTTGCCGTCGTATCGATAATTTGGGGGCGAATATCGCGCGTTTCCAGTCGTTGTGCCGCTGCCGTATCTGCTGCACTGAAAAACCACAGGTCGCCTTCGTCTGCAACTTGGTCAGTCGGTGGCTGAGGCGTCGCAGTTGCCTCCTGGGAAACCACTTCTCCACTAAAGCGAGATTTTAGATTTTTGAGTTGATTCAGAAACGAGCGGAACTCCAGCTTCTCAAATAGGGGCACCACCGCCTCATCCTCAAAGCCTCGCAGCTTGCAGTCCTCCAGGTTTAACTCAATCGGCACATCCAGGTGAATTTGCGCCAGATACTGGGAGTGCATTGCACTGTCGCGCCCCTCCTCCAGCTTCTTGCGCGTGGCTCCTTTGATCTCGTCAAGATGCTCGTAGATTCCTGCCAGTGAGTGGTAGGTGTTCAGCAAACTGACTGCGGTTTTGTCGCCAATTCCCTTGACCCCAGGGATGTTGTCTGACGTATCCCCACATAGGGCTTTGTAGTCCACCACTTGCGACGGCAAAATCCCCATCTTCTCTTGCACTTCCTTGGGACCAAACTCTCGCGGCGGTGGTGTGCCCTTGCCAAAGGCGGTGCTGAGATAGAGCACACTCACCTGCTTTTCTGGGTCAATCAGTTGGAACATATCACGATCGCCCGTCAAAATCTTGACCCGATAGCCCTCCTGACTAGCACGCCGCGCCAGTGTGCCAATGATGTCATCGGCCTCATAGCCCGCTACCATACACAGCTTCAGGTTGAGGGCCTGGAGGACTTCCTGCAAATTCTCTACATCCGGCAAAAAATCTGGTGGGGCTTCTGGCCTGCCCTCCTTATAGGCGCCGTCCGCCTCATGGCGAAAGGTCGGTTCTCCCCGGTCAAAGGCGATCGCCATATACTGCGGCTGCTCGATCGCCATCATATCGAGCAATGCCTTGATGAAGCCGTAGGACGCACTGGTGGGGATCCCGGTCGAAGTTCGCAGGCCGCCATCGCGCCCCTTCGAGTGGGCAAAGTAAGAGCGAAAGGCGAGGGAGTGACCATCAACGAGGATGAAGAGGGGAGAGTCGGGCATGGGTGACGTGGGTGGGGTGGGGGACTCGTTGGCGGGAGGTATCATTTTGATGGCAGGAGGAGTTGTGATGCTGGGGGGAGTGGTGTCAAACCCACCCAACTTCCCATACTACGCTCCCCTACCCCACCCGATTTTGGATTTTGATTTTTTTGGATTTTAGATTTTGGATTTTAGATTCTGGATTTCCCTCTCCCAGTCTAATTTGCCTTCCCCACTATGAATACTGCTCCCCCGCTCCGCGTCGCCCAACTGACCGATTGTCACCTGTTTGCCGATGCTGGCCAGACAATGCTGGCAGTGCAGCCTGTTCAGACCTTTCAGCGAGTGGTGGAGCAGGTGCGATCGCTCTCACCACGTCCAGATGTTTTGTTGCTGACAGGCGATCTCTCTCAAGATGAGACCCCTGCTTCCTATGCCCGGCTCCGTAGTGCCATCCTGCCCCTCGAACGACCCACCTACTGGATCCCCGGCAACCACGACCAACCCCTGCTGGAAACCGATCTGTTGAGCCAGGGTAAGATTTCTGCCCAGAAGCAGTTCCAGCAGGGTGGCTGGAACTTTGTGCTGCTCAACTCAGCCCTCCGCAACGAAGTCCACGGTGCCCTCTCAGACGCAACGCTAGACTGGCTCGAGCAGCAACTCCAGGCCATGCCTGCTCAACCAACCCTGGTGGCGCTCCACCATCCGCCGCTGCCGATTCAGTCGCTGTGGATGGATGAGATTGGCTTAAAAAATCCAGCAGACTTCTTTGCTGTGGTCGATCGCCATCCCCAGGTGAAGCTGGTTCTGTTTGGACATATCCACCAGGAATTTGAAGCGGAGCGGAATGGGGTGAAGTATCTCGGTAGCCCTTCGACCTGTGTGCAGTTTAAACCCCTGAGTCAGCAATTTGCCGTCGATGAGCGATCACCCGGCTTTCGACTGCTCTCACTGTTTCCCGATGGTCGGTTTGAGTCAGACATCTGTTGGGTTAACGTCAGTTCTGGTTAAGAGGGTGTTGGGTCATCGCGCCCGGCGCGGTGACCCAACACCTTTGCTTATTCCGAATTCGCGTTGGGTGAGTTCGTAGCAGAGGGGGGCTACATCAACCAGAGTGGCGCTCGGCTAGTGGCCTGAAAGGCGCGACCGCCACTCCGTCACAGCCGTCTGCAACTGTCCTGAGAGCCAGTCGTCGTACTGGGGGTAGATGGGCAAACGCGGCACCAATCGCCAGCCGCCGACTGCCACCAGTGCTGCCAGCGCTGCATCATGGGGGTGGGGGTAGTCGGGGTTTACTTCGTCCTTTGGGCCAATACCGCCCAAGTCTCTCGCTCCTTTTTCCAGACAGGCCAGCAGTGTTGTGGAGTCTGGTAGTAGATTGGGGGGAATTTGCAGCGTGATGTCTTCAGGCAGAATTTGACGGGCGATCGCCACGACATCCACAAGCGTTGCCGGGTCAAAAGCAGCTCCCCGCCAGAGTTGCTCACGGTCAGGACTGTGGGGTTGTAGGATGACTTCCTGGATGTGGCCGTAGCGATGATGGATGTGGGCGATCGCCATCAGCGTGTCTACCCAGTCCTGCTCTGTTTCCCCAATTCCCAGCAGCAGCCCTGTGGTGAAAGGAATCCGCAGTTCCCCTGCCCACTGCAACTGTTGCAGACGGACTTGAGGCACTTTGCTGGGGGCATGGCAGTGGACGGTCTCTAACAGCAGTGGATTGACTTGCTCTAGCATCAGCCCCATCGAGACATTCACCAACTTTAACTGAGCCATTTCTTCAAAGCTCAGGGGGCCAACGTTGGTATGGGGCAAAAAGCCCATCTCTAAGGCTAACTTGCAGAGGTCATAAATCCGCTGAAACCATGCTCCACGACGGGGACTGTGGGGATGAACCTCACCACTGAGGACGAGGATCTCAATCACGCCCAGGGATTGCAGCGATCGCAGAGTCTTCGTTGCGTCTGCTAAGGTCATCCAGCGATCGCGCCCTGGATCGACTCGGAAATTGCAATAGGTGCAGCGGTTGAAACACTCGTAGGTCGGCACCAGTGTATAGGCAGGGCTATACGTAATTGTACTAGGAGTACTAGGACACACAGAGGCAAAAACCATACCTAGAGAGTGGATGAAACGTCACTCTTCTATCATGACGAGAATTCGAGACCTGCCGTTCAAGCAGGACTGCGCTTGGCGCGACATGCTTGCGATCCTCCTCAGATGACAACACCCTCCAACCTCTCCTCATTTCTACAGAGAGTGCGTCCAGCCTGGCAAAACGATTCTCCGGGATTTAACGCAGGTGATCATCTCCAATCCCTTCCTATAGTGAGTCACAAAGCATGACGCGTGCTTACCCCCAACCTTGACGCCTATAGAACACGTATCCCGGTATGAATCATTATTTCCTTGAGCAATTGCGCGAGTGCTGTCGAGACGATGCTACCTTTGAACGGTTGCAGCAACTCTTGGCCGAGCAGATATCTGGGCCGGTTGATTCGGCAGCCGTCGAACAGCAGCGATCGCTCTCCCGCGTGATCGGCAAAATTCGTGAATCCCTCGTCCTAGAAACTATCTTTAAGACCACTGCAACCGAAGTACGCCAGTTACTCAAGGCTGACCGCGTGGCCATGTTTCGCTTCTTCCCCGATTCTGGCTACGACGATGGCGAGTTTGTCTCAGAGGATGTGCTGCCTGGTTTCGACTCGGTATTACAAAAGCGGGTGTTTGACCATTGCTTCGGTGAGCAGTATGCCGTTCACTATGCTCAGGGCCGTCTCCAGGCCGTTGCCGATATTCACAATGCCGGATTGCAGGACTGCCACATCGAGGTGCTGGCCAAGTTTCAAATTCGGGCTAATTTAGTCGTGCCTTTGTTGCAGGGGGATGCTCTGTGGGGGCTGCTGTGCATCCATCAGTGTGCGGCACCGAGAGCATGGTCCCCCTCTGAGATTGAGTTTGTTAAACAAATCGCGGCGCATCTGGGGGTAGCGTTGCAGCAGGCAGAAATACATCACCAGATAAAAGTTCAGTCTGAGCAGCAGCAAGCCCTATATCGGGTGGTTAACCGCATTCGGGAGTCCCTTGACCTGGAGACGATTTTCCAAACAACGGCAACAGAGGTGCAGCAACTCCTAAAAGCCGACCGCGTGGCCATGTTTCGTTTCTTTCCCAATTCCGGCTACGACGATGGCGAATTTGTCTCCGAAGCAGTGCTGCCCGGTTTTGACTCGGTGCTGCAAAAGCGAGTGTTTGACCACTGCTTCGGTGAGCAGTATGCCATTCACTATGCCAAGGGGCGCGTCCAGGCTGTTGCTGACATTCACAACGCCGGACTGAAGGACTGCCACGTCGCAGTCTTATCCCAGTTTCAGATCCGCGCCAACCTAATTGTGCCGCTGTTGCAGGGAGATACCCTGTGGGGACTCCTCTGCATCCACCAGTGTGCAACTCCCAGAGAGTGGCAACCGTCAGAAATCTCCTTTGTGTCGCAAATCGCCGCCCAACTGGGTGTGGCCCTCCAGCAGGCAGAACTGTTGCTACAGACGCGGCAGCAGGCGCTCGAACTCAACGATGCACTAGCGCACTTGCAGAAGTTGCAAACTCAGCTGATTCAGCAGGAGAAGATGTCGAGCTTGGGGCAATTGGTTGCGGGGGTCGCCCACGAGATTAACAATCCGGTTAATTTTATCCACGGCAATCTGGACTATGCTCACCAATACGCACACGACTTAATGGAGTTGGTGCGACTCTATCACCAATCGCTGGGGCACTTGTTACCTGAGTTGAACGATCGCGCTGAAGAAATTGACCTAGAATTTGTGCTGGATGATTTTCCCAAAATGCTCGCTTCCATGCGGATTGGGGTCGATCGGATTCGTCAGCTTGTTCTTTCCTTGCGAAACTTCTCTCGCCTCGACGAGGCCGCTATGAAGCCCGTCAACCTCCATGAGGGCATTGAGAGCACCCTACTCATCTTGCAATACCGGTTGAAACCCAAGTCTGCCAACTTCACGATTAATGTGGTGAAGGAGTATGGGGACCTGCCCTTGGTGGAGTGTTATCCCAGCCAACTCAACCAGGTCTTGATGAATTTGTTGGTCAATGCGATTGATGCCTTGGAGGAGCGGGCTGAAGCCCAACAGGCCGCAGGTATCTCACCCACTCCAGGTCAGATCACCATCCGCACGGTTCTTAAGTCTGACCTAGAGAGTCAGTCTGCCTTCGCGGCTATTTGCATTGCCGACAATGGCCCCGGCATTGCCCCAGCAACTCAGCAACGATTATTTGATCCCTTCTTCACCACTAAACCTGTTGGCAAAGGCACAGGACTAGGACTCTCGATCAGCTATCAAATTGTGGTGGAACGTCACGGCGGCCATCTGAAATGCTGTTCTGAACCTGGAAAAGGAACAGAGTTTTGGATTGAGATTCCCCTAGTGCAAGCCGTCACTACCCCAGTCTATACACCCGAAGTCGCAGCAGTCGTCCGCTCTGGGGCTTATACTGGCTCCAACGGTTGTTGACACGCCAGAGGCTGAGGGAACGGATGTGCTTTTATCTAGGGTGTGCCATCTGGGGCTATAAGGACTGGGTGGGGGAGCTTTTTCCTGCTGGCAGTCGTTCTGTCGATTTTCTGCGGCTCTACAGTCGGCGTTTTACTACCGTTGAGGGCAACACTACATTTTACTCAACCCCTGATGCGGCAACGGTCAAACGCTGGGCCACCGAGACTCCTGACGGGTTTCAGTTTTGTTTGAAACTCCCCCGTGCTGTGACCCACCAGGGGGTACTGCGACCCAAGCTGCCAGAGGCGATCGCCTTTCTCCAACATATGCAGGGCTTGGGCGATCGCCTCGGCCCCCTGTTTGTGCAACTGCCTCCCAGCTACGGCCCCTCCCAGTTTGATGACCTCGCTGCCTTCCTGCAAGCATGGCCCCAGCAGATTGCCCCCCTCGCCGTTGAAGTGCGCCACCTAGGATGGTTTCGAGAACCTGGACAGAATCGGCTGAATTCCCTGTTGCAGGATCTGGGGATGGGAAGAGTCTTGTTGGACACCCGCCCCATCTACGACTGTCCAGATGACCCGCAGTTGGCATCTGAACGTCGCAAACCGAGAGTCCCCTTGCAGCCAGTGGTGACCGCAGGCTTCACGCTCGTCCGTTATATCAGCCACCCCGATGCAGCGATGAACCAACCCTGGATGGCAGCGTGGGTGCCTCAGATTGACAAGTGGCTGCGGCAGGGGATACGGGTCTACCTGTTTGTGCATTGTCCAGTAGAGGCCCGATCGCCCGCTCATGCCCGCAGTTTTCAACGGCAGCTAGAACAGCACGGCACGCCTGTGTTGCCGTTGCCTTGGGATGCGATCGCAGACGCAGAACCGCCTCCTACTAGCCAACTTACGTTGTTTTAACGTCAGTGCTGGTGAAGCGGGTTTTGGGGCACCGCGCTTGGCGCGGTGCCCCAAAACCCTTGCTGTTCCGTGTGCATCGCGCACGGAACAGCAAGGGCTTCAGCTTATCCCGAATTCACGTTGATTAACAGCGGCACAACGTTTGCCTTACTGGGAGATGCCAGACTGAGGATGGCAGAGTAAAACTAAACTAACTTGCCAAGTTCCGTCGTTTACGTCTACATTTTCCAGAACTGTCTGATCCTGTTGTCGCGTGATTGAAATGACCCAATCCTCCCATTCTTCCGATCAATCAATCCCTGATTCCTCCCTCAACCGGCTGAATCGGCTGGACTTACAACTCTGGAGGCGCTTTGTGGCGATCGCTCAGCCCTACTGGTATCCCCTGCGGCGAGGCAGTAGCAAGCAGTTTTTTCTGCTGATGCTGGCATTACTGGTCTTTTTGTTTGCACTCCTCTTCTGCCTAGTGAGTGCTGTGACGCTTTTGCTGCAAGCGGTTGTGCCCCAGTTTATGGAACAGACAGCCGGAGGGCTGGTGAGCCTGGTACAGGGCATCTGGCGATCGCCGGCCATCTTTGTGGTTGCGGCCACTCTGCTGATTCCCTCCCTGCTCTTCTTTATCTTTCGACAGGATCTGTTGCCGCGTCGACAACAGTGGCTTTTTCTATCCCTGCTGCTATTACTTTCGTTATCCGTCAGCGGCCTCAACGTCATCATCAGTTACGTCGGCAATTTCTTCAACACCGCTTTGGCAGAACGACAACCAGAAGTGTTCTGGCGGTTCTTCTGGGTCTATGCAGGCGTGTTTGCAGTAGGTACGCCTCTGGTGGTCTACTACAACTACGTGCAAGACCTGTTGGGCCTCCGTTGGCGGGCATGGATGACCGATAAATTTCTGGGGCAATATTTCAAAAACCGTTCCTACTACGAGATCAACTGGAAGGAAGAGATCGATAACCCCGACCAGCGAATCTCTCAAGATATTAATTCCTTTACCGTTACCAGTCTCAGCTTTTTGTTGTTGGTGTTAGGTTCCGTCATTGATGTCATTGCCTTTACAGGCATCCTTTGGTCGATCTCGCGGTTTCTGGCACTATTTCTGGTTATCTACGCGCTGCTAGGCACCCTGATTGCTGCCCTCCTAGGACGGCGACTCATCACCCTCAACTTTGAGCAACTCCGCAAGGAAGCTGACTTTCGTTATGGTCTAGTGCATGTCCGCGACAATGCCGAATCCATCGCTTTCTACCAGGGAGAAGCCCAAGAAGAGGGACAACTGCAGCGACGGTTTGCCGCAGTGCTGAGGAATTTTAATTTGCTGATTGGCTGGAAACGAAATGTTGCTTTCTTCAGAACCCCCTACCGCTACGCCACCTTTATCCTGCCCTCCGCAATCTTGGCGCCCATGTTTTTTAACCGCCAGATTGAGTTTGGCGACATTACTCAGGCTGGCTTTGCCTTCAGTCAGATCTTTGAAGCCTTTGCCCTGATCGTTCTACAGATCAACCAATTAACTGAGTTTGCCGCCGGGATCAACCGTTTGGAAACCTTTACAGAAGCTCTGGAAGAGCAAGAACGGGAAACTCCTGATGGTGTGACTGCCATCAAAACCATTGAAGACACTCAGATCGTGATGGATCAGGTGACTCTCCTCACGCCTACAAGCCAGCGCACTCTGGTTCGTGAACTATCGCTTACCCTACAGCCAGGCAAAGGGTTGGTGATTGTGGGACCCAGTGGGGCAGGCAAGAGTTCCATTTTGCGTGCGATCGCCGGACTCTGGAATACGGGCCAGGGCAAGATTGTGCGTCCCCACCTGAGCGAGATGCTATTTTTGCCGCAGCGTCCCTACATGGTGTTGGGGACTCTGCGGGATCAACTCCTCTATCCCCAATTGGATGGGCAGGTGAGCGAAGAACAGCTGCGGCAGGTCTTACAACAAGTGCACCTGAGTGACCTGCCGGAACGTATCGGTGGTTTTGATGTGGAGTTGGATTTTGCCGATGTGCTGTCTCTAGGAGAGCAACAACGGCTTGCCTTTGCACGATTGTTGCTGACTCGACCTCGTTATGCCATTTTGGATGAAGCAACCAGCGCCCTCGACCTAGCCAACGAACAGCGGCTCTATCAAGTGCTGAAATCGAGTGGGACAACCTATATCAGTGTGGGCCATCGCCCCAGTTTGTTGCAGTATCACGACTATGTCCTGGAAGTGACCGGAGATACAACCTGGAAACTGACCCCGGCTGCTGAATACCGCGCCAATCTGGAAGTTTTCTCCTGAAGTCACCAGGCACTCGTTCACTGAATGTGTCAACTGAGTTGTTTGAGCAGCCTCGCGCTTTGGATCAGACCGCGCAAACAACTTCATCCTGCCAACACCAGAACCCCCCACGGGGCATAGCCCCTCAAGCCTTATGGCGCGTCGTGCGATAGTCGCCCGAACGGATTCAGATCGAGATCTGTCGTGCGGACAATGGTATCGGATTTGACATACACTAACGTCAGTTCTGGTGAAGCGGGTTTTGGGGCACTGCGCCC
>DVEB01000201.1 GCA_015295905.1 Synechococcales cyanobacterium M55_K2018_004 | reverse complement strand
CAGACTCGACTAAAGGTGTAGGGCTAAGGGGGTGTAAATTCAACCCCCTGTGATATTTAGTGATATCTAGTGATATCTAGTGATATTTGGCGATCGCAGACTAGCGAACCACAACTTATCTCAGGCTAATTCCTGTTCTAAGCCCTATGCCTAAAACACAAGAACTCGTTTGGACAGACTGGCGATCGCAGTTGAAGCATCGCATTGACACCCTGGAAGCACTACGAGAGTGGATCACGGTGACGCCTGAAGAGGAGCAGGCGATCGCCGATGCTGTGGGCAAGTATCGCTGGAGCATCACCCCCTACTACGCCTCCTTAATGGACAAGGAAGACCCCAACTGTCCTATCCGCCTCCAAGCCGTACCTCACCCCAACGAATTTCGTTCCTACCCCGGCGCTGATCCAGACCCCGTAGGTGACACAATTTACCGGAAAACCAACCGGGTCGTTCACAAGTATCCTGACCGAATTATTCTATTGGTGACAGAAGCCTGCGCAATCTACTGTCGCCACTGCACCCGCAAGTTTCACACCACTGACCTAGAAGGAACCTACTTTGAAAGTAGCGAGGCGGCCTCCTGGGAGCAGGATTTTGCATACATTGCCAGCCATCCTGAAATTCGCGATGTCTTGCTGACTGGAGGAGACCCACTCACCTACTCCGACGAAAAGTTGGAGTTAATCGTTTCTCGCCTCCGCAAAATCCCTCATGTGGAAATCATTCGGATTGGGAGCCGCTACCCCGTACTGCTTCCCCAACGCATTACCCCGGCGCTCTGCTCCATGCTGGAGCAGTATCATCCTATTTGGCTCAACACCCACTTTAACCATGTCAAGGAAATTACGCCAGAAGCGGCGGCTGCGTGCGATCGCCTGCTGCGACATGGCATTCCAGTCCAAAACCAGACGGTTTTGCTCAAAGGTGTGAACGATAGCCTACAGGCCATGCAAGCCTTACTGAAGGAACTGCTGAAAATCCGCGTCCGCCCCTACTACCTTTACCACTGTGACAATGTGACTGGTGTATCGCACTTTATGACTAGCATCGAAAAAGGACGGGAGATCATGCGAGGATTATTAGGTCACATGACAGGCTTTGCAGTCCCTCAGTACATTGTCACCACGAAGTTGGGCAAAATTCCCCTTTGGGAGGAGCAATTGCACCAGGATGAGCAGGGTATCTGGCTGGAAAATTACAAAGGTGAAGCGATGCGGATCGATGACTGGTAGAGAACCTGGTCGGATGCCCAACTGGACGGGTATCCTATTTTTGCCTTAATATTTCTTCTCTGCCCTCAGTTCTTCTCTGGCCTAAGGTTGCTTTGGCCCTAACATTCCTTCCCCGTGGCACTGCCGAATGGAGCAATAGGGTTGATTGAGTGGTTCTCATTCAATCCCCTCCTCAAGACTAGCAGCCTCTAGCCGTTTAGCCTTGGATTGGGTGAGATAGGTTGCGTCAGCCCATACTCTTGAAGTCCGTAGTTTTTAAGTCTGTAGTTCCCCCTCGGTGTGGGCAGACTGAAGTTGGCCCTGCAACCAATCTCCGGCCAAAACAGCACTTTGTGGACGTCAAACGCTCAGCCTCCAACAACGTTTTCCTACTCTGAGGTGCCCATGTCCAAAATTGTCTCCATTCACTCGTATCGGGGTGGAACTGGGAAATCTAACTCAACTGCGAATCTTGCTGCGACCGTCGCTCGCTACGGGTATCGAGTGGGTATCGTTGATACGGACATTCAATCCCCCGGAATTCACGTCCTGTTTGGCTTTGACGAAGACACTATCGATCGTTCCCTGAATGACTATCTTTGGGGTCGCCGTTCCATCAGCGAGGTGGCCTACGATGTTACCTACTGCTTAGAGGGACGTGGCACCCCCCGCAGTAAAGTTTTTTTGGTGCCCTCTAGCGTTAAGGCGGGTGAAATTGCCCGGGTGCTCCGGGAAGGCTACGACGTGGGGCTGCTGAATGAAGGATTTCAGGAACTAGTTGACTCGCTCAATTTAGACTATCTCTTCATCGATACACACCCTGGATTAAACGAAGAAACACTGCTGTCGATCACGATCTCAGATGTGCTTGTGCTGATTCTGCGTCCTGATCAGCAGGACTACCAGGGCACCGCCGTGACTGTCGATGTGGCCCGGAAGCTGGAAGTGCCGAAACTCCTGATGGTGGTCAACAAAGCACCCACCGCTTTTGACTTCGGACAACTCAAGCAAAAGGTCGAAGAAACCTACGACGCACCAGTTGCCGGCATTCTTCCCCACTCCGATGAAATGATGGTGCTGGCCAGTAGTGGAATTTTTTCCCTCAAGTATCCCGACAATGAACTCACAAAAATTGTGGATGCGATCGCCCAGCAAGTCATGCATTGACCCCAACCTTGACCCATCCCTACTGAACGTGACATCAGTTTGATACAGAATCCGTCTGCAAGGCAGCAGTTTGTCGTGGTGTAAGACGTGCGCTGCGCGCACG
>DVEB01000132.1 GCA_015295905.1 Synechococcales cyanobacterium M55_K2018_004 | reverse complement strand
CTCAACCAATCCAACCGCAGGGCATTGCCACAGGTAATCCAGTTCTCGTTCTTCAGGGGCAAAAACTCCGCCAGAGCCAGCCGCTGCCCCCGGTACAGCACATCGCACTGATACTCGGCAATAATCAACGCCAAGCGGGCAATCTCGCAGGCAAAGTGGCGAATCTCGATGCCGCGAAAGTTGGTCAGGGGAATCTCGGAACGGCGATCTGCTTCCCCCCGCCGTCGGTTGATTTCCGCTTCAATGGCCCGCATTTCCTTGTAGGCAATCACCAAAAAGTTGCCCGACCCACAGGCGGGGTCAAAGACGCGAATCCGCGCCAGCCGTTGCCGCAGGTTCAGCAGCTTACGCGGGTTGTCTCCGGCGGCGGCTAGCTGTGCCCGCAGATCGTCCAAAAACAAGGGATTCAACACCTTGAGGATATTGGGCACGCTGGTGTAGTGCATCCCCAACGCGCCGCGTTCTCCGTCTTCAGCGATGGCTTGGATCATCGAGCCGAAAATATCGGGGTTGATCTGCTTCCAGTCCAGGTTGCCGATGTGGAGTAGGTAGGAGCGGGCAATTTTGCTGAAGCGGGGTACGTCCCAAAGGCCCTCACCCCCGGCCCCTCTCCCAGGGCTAATCTTGTAGGGGTTTTGAACAGGCGTCAGCTCCCATTTAATGAAGAAAAAACGTTCAATTGCCGTTACCAGTACTTTAACCCCTGGCAACGGTTGCTTTTTGGATGGAGCAAAGCCGACTAGCCTTGCTAAGGCTAAGGCAGCATCTCGAACCGAGTGAATGGGTTGGCCCGATACCTGTTGCAACACCCATATCTTAGTTGGCTCAAATAGCGCCTCGGCTGCTTGTTCTGGGTCATCCCGAAGGGCGTAGGTCAACGCTAGCAACTGCCATGCGACTACTGAGTAAAAAGCTAATGCATTGGTCAAGGTGTGGATATCATCAAATTGCAAGCGTTCCACATTCAATGCGCCTGACTTGAGCGTGAAATGCAATCGCTCAATGCGCCAGCGTAAGCTGTAGAAGTGGACGATCCGTTGAACCTCGTCCGTCGTGGAAATCGGCAGACTGGTCAGTAAAAACCAGGTAACGGCCTCGTTAGCCTCAAAGCAATCGGCTTGGGTCTTAACATCGATACAAGCCACTTCGGTGGCGACGACCAACGATAATCCCAAAGTTTTGTGCTTAGCGGCACTCAAATCCTTATCTGGGTAGATGTTGACCGCTGCTGCTCGGAGCGAGAGGGTTAACTCCACCTCCCGATGACGTCGAGCAATTCGCACCCGATAGATTCCATACTCGTTTAAGTGGGATACGATGCTCGGCAATGAGCAAACCACACCGACAGGTAATACTTCCACTCGACGTGGCTGACAGACCCGCACGAGCAAGTCCACATTCGGTTCCCGGGCCGCCTTGAAAAAGCAAAAAATATCACTCTCGCGGTCTGATACGCTTACCCAGTGCTTATTTGTGCCGCTGGCCTGTCGATTAATAGCCGAAAGCCCATTGAGCCATTTTTGGCTCTCTTTTTCATCCGTTGGCCAGTCCTTGGCTCCTTGGCGAGTCCAATACTGTTGGTCTAGTATGCCAAGCGGTAATCCAGACTCATTGAGTAGAAGCACGTTGTGTTGCATGACCCCACGCACATCGCCTTGTATCGTTCCCAGTCCCCTCATCTGGCCATGACCGGAATAGTTATAGTACGTGGTGTCTTGGGCAGCAATGAGATAGTCGCCTGGGCTGGCTTGGGCTCGCTCCAGCGTTGCTGCTACATGCCCCGATAGCATTGTCGTGCTTGTCATTTCCTCCCGCGCAAATAAAGCCGCAATCGTTTGACGAAAACTGGCGCCCATGCACTGAGAAAATGAAGTACCTGCTTGACTGCAAGCCAGATCATAGGCTTTATTTAGACTTCTTTAACTTGTGGGCGGAACGCATTGAGTTGAGCGAATTCCGTCATGCTCATTGACCTCAGTAAGCGATACAGAAGATGAAATACAGACTAGCAGCTAAACGCCAGACTACATAGTCTCTATTACTGACTATTAAAACCTCTAACCCTAGGTTAGAAAACCCCTACAAGATTAGCTCCCAGGGGGGAGAGGGGAGACGAACCTTCTTGTCCCCCTTCTCCCAAGCTGGGAGAAGGGGTTAGGGGATGAGGAGCAAACACCCCCCATTGACATAGGGAAATGCCTCTGCCCACCGGCGAATCCCCGCCGCTTGCCGTTGCGGCAACGGTGTCGCCATCGCTCGGAAAATCTCCGCCAGCACCTCATGGGTATTTGAGCCATCCCCCGCACTCATCTGGGCGATCGTACTCGTAAACAATCCTTCACCCTTGGGAGACAGCGGAAAAATATTCGTATCCTCCGCAAAAAAGCAGAAGATCAACCGCGCCATAAAGTGATTAAACTCTTCCGGTCGCTGCTCCCAATCGGGATTCTCCTTCAATAGCTCCACATAGAGCCGATTCAGCCGCCCCGTCGCCTTAATGTCAAAGGCATTTTCCCGAATCTGCTTAACCGTCGTAATCCCTGCCAAGGGCAAGAAAAAGCCAAAGTGGTCAGCAAAGCTGGGATAGTCGCAGGTAAAGGTTTCGCCATCGACCAAATTCTCTGCCTCAAAGCTGATGCCATCTGTGGCCAGAATGAACTTCACCTTGTGGCGGGCGGTGGCTGCACTCTCTCGCAGGGCCGTCAGGGTGGCGCTGACCTCGCCCACTGCACAAACCTTGAGGTGAATGTTATGGCGCTGGAGTACCCCACCCACATCTGATTGATTGGTGGAATCTTTGCCCTGACTTCTCAGCCGTTTGATCGTCGTTGCCTTGTTGCCAAAGGCTTCCAAAAACGCGAAGGGAAACTCTGCCGGGTCAAACGGGGATTCAGCTAACCGAGAAACAGCTTCTTCGATTTCGACTGCATTCATAGGCTGACCATCGGTGAATCAGGGGCGATCGTTCAAAATCGTTCAAAAGTTCAATGATCACCACTTAATGCAAGATTACATCTCGCTCCATGCTCCTTAACCCTGAAAGACAGGCCGACGCGCAGGGGTGGGAAACATTGCTCGAAACACAGCATCTCGCTGTCCAATCGTTTCATAGAAGAAAAAGGCAACCCCAGCATAACCCCGCTCTCGAACAGCCTGCACCTGTTGCCAAATCTGCTCCATGGGAGAAATACGGGCACGTAACCCGCTCAGAATGCCAATGCCAACAGGTAGGTAATCGCGAGCAGCCTGAACTTCGGGACGCTCAATTTCCATCTGGAAGCGGTTGAAGTCATTGCGATAGACCTGCACGATGAGTTCCTGCACCAAGCCGCGCCGCTCCCAGCGGCCCCAGTCTTGTAGGTAGCGTTCGTAGGCAAAGTTGCGGGGGTTGGGAGAGAGGGAAAGGATGCTGTCTGGTTGGGCGGCATGGATGACGGCTGCAATTTGCTCGAGGAGTTGGGTCAGTTTCGCGGCCCGCCAGCGCACCCACTCCGAGTCGGTGGGATTGTTGGGAGGATCACTGCCGTTGTGGGACTGGCGGTATTGCTCAACCGTGATGGGGTCATAGCCGAAGTCTACTGCCATGCCAAAGTGGTCGTCGAACTGGATGCCATCCACGTCATACCGCTGGACGGTCTCTGCGACTAGGTTCACCAGAAATTGCTGTACCTCTGGATGGGCCGGGTTCAACCACACCCTTGGTAGATTGCCTTGCATCCACACGGTCGAGCCGTCCTGTCGTTGAGCCAACCAGTCGGGGTGCCGCTTTGCCAGTTCGGAA
This sequence comes from Synechococcales cyanobacterium M55_K2018_004, assembly GCA_015295905.1. Classification (GTDB taxonomy): domain Bacteria; phylum Cyanobacteriota; class Cyanobacteriia; order Elainellales; family Elainellaceae; genus DVEB01. The sequence continues at coordinate 9,982 of DVEB01000132.1, read as the reverse complement.
TTGGCTGGCGCCATCAGGCCAAACTCAAACCAGGGGATCACCGCCATCCCTAACCGATGTCCAGTGGCGATCGCCTCCTGCAACGTATCGCGTCCCTGTAGGCCGGGAGTAGGATCGAGCGATCGCCCTAAGGTCCTGGCAGCCACCTGGCTAGGAAACAGCGTGTAACCGCCATTCCAGACCGTTGGATAAATCGTATTGAAATTGAGCCGCGCCAGCCGTTCTAACCCTCGGCGTAAGTTCTGCCGGGAAAACAGCACCTCGCTGTCAATGTTGGTCAGCCACACGCCCCGCAATTCAGTAGGCGGCGGCAGAGACTGGACATCCGCAGCGCGTGTATCCGCAGCAACCGTCTGGGCCGGCAACGGCAACTGACCCAGGCCAACCACCGCAAGCATCGCCGCCAGCACCAGTGCAAGCCAGCATGAGGCTTTGAATTTCACCCCTCACCTCAGAGCACTTCAAAGGTTGCCATCAAGCCCTCCAACGTTATGCCCTTCTGCATGAGAGCATGTCACCGTTGCAGGCCCTCATCCCCTAGCCCCTTCTCCCAACTTGGGAGGAGAGGAGTCGAGCCATCTCAACGTCCCTCTCCCAACTGAGAAAAAACTTAGAAGAGGAATTTAGGATGAGGGCAAACGTGACCTGTCTCCCCCTGCATGGACTCCTCTGCCTCACCGACAGACTCCAAGCGAATATTCCTTGCCGCAGACCATTAAATCACGGCTTGCCCTATGCGATCTGCTCCCGGTCAAGCGGGAGACAATTCAGGGCGTTAAGGCATCGTACTATCGAGCAGCGGTTTAGTAAACCGCCGCTGGCGCAGGGCTGCGCTGAGTGCTTCCCGGCGCCAGTAGGAGGGCTGCATGGTCAGAGCATACGCTAAATAACGTGAATTCGGGATAAGCTGAAACCCCTGATTTTCCGAGCGCATCGCGCCCGGAAAATCAGGGGTTTTGGAGCACCGCGCCCGGCGCGGTGCTCCAAAACCCCGCTTCACCAGAATAGACGTTCAATCGGCTAAACAGGAGAACCCGCCGAAGGTTGATCTGCATTCACTGTGGGTTGAGGCGGACACACCCGTAGTCCTGACAATGAGCATTACAGGGCAAAATTGCTGGTACCCAAACCCCGACTGTCTGCTGGATAATAGGAAAGGTTTTCCCTATTGTTGGGCGTGTCTCGTAGCTGCATAGGAACGATCAATGGCGGACGGTAGCGCAATGAATCTCCCGGCATATCGTGTTCGGGTGAGCCAGCGGGCAAAAAACGTCAGTATTCACATCTCTCACCAAGGCGAGGTAGAGGTTGTCGTACCGCAGACGTTTGACCTGAAGCAAGTCCCCGAAATTGTGAGCAAGCGGCAAGACTGGATCACCCGCACCACTCAGCGGTTAGAGCTAGAGCGGCTGACGGCTCCGGCTCCCGTCACCGAAACCTTGCCCAAGAAAATTACGCTGCGATCGCTCCCTGAAGACTGGCGCGTGGTCTACACGCCCCGCCGCAGTCATCAATTAACGGCTAGCTCCACCCGCAACCACCAGATCAACCTACAAGGCCCGACAGACAATGTCGCCGCCTGCCAACTGGTATTGCAACGCTGGCTTAGCCGCAAAGCTCAACTCCACTTGGTACCCTGGTTGCGGCAGGTGAGCCAGGAGGTCAAACTGCCCTGTGGTTCCATTTCAGTGCGTATGCAGAAAACCCTCTGGGCCAGTTGCTCCAGCAAAAAGGCTATCAGCCTCAACGCCAAGTTGCTGTTTTTGCCACCTCATTTGGTGCGGTATGTGTTTATCCATGAACTTTGCCACACGGTGCACATGAACCATTCCCCTCGCTTTTGGGCACTTGTAGGCGAAAAAGAGCCAGACTACGAACGATTTGATCGCGAACTTCGCAAGGCATGGCGCTACGTGCCCGGTTGGGCTGATGGCAACGGGGATGCGCCGGAAGAGTAAGCTTCGTCTGATGACAGAGCCGCCTCAAAGATGATTCGAAAGGTGGTCAACTCTCCCTGGTCAAGCTCAAGTGTGCCTTCCAGTTGCTCTACTAGGCTGGTGACTAGGCGTAACCCCATCGAGCGAGTTTGCTTGAGATTAAACTGGGCAGGTAGCCCTACCCCATCGTTTGACACACTCAGGACAGTCTTCCCATCGGGACGAGTGGTGAGGGCGATCGCCACCAGCCCCACCCGTTCTTGCGGAAATCCATGCTTGAGTGCATTGGTGATTAGCTCATTCACAATCAGGCCACAGGGGATGGCCTGGTCTAGGCTCAAACAGAGGTGTTCGTCTGCCTTCACCTCCAGCTTGATCTGATCGCTGGGGCGGGTGTAGCTGCGGAAAAGGTTGGTGCTTAGGTTCTTGAGGTAAGCGCTGAAACGGATGTGGGAGAAGTCCTGCGTTTGATAAAGCGTCTCATGTACCAGCGCCATCGAGTCAATCCGGCTCCAGCTATCTTCGAGGGCACGTTGGGTTTGGGGGTCATCGACGCGGTTCGCTTGCAAGTTGAGCAGGCTGGAAATGATTTGCAAATTGTTCTTCACTCGGTGATGGATCTCCGCCAGCAGGGCCTCCTTTTCGCACAGCGACAGACGCAACTGCTCCTCAGTTGCTTTGCGATCGCTGACATCGATAAACAGTCCATCCCAGGCTACCCCGCCATCGGGCAATGCTTCGGGCTGGGAGTAAGCCTGGATCCACTTAACCCGGCCATCGGGCATACAGATGCGATATTCCGCAAAGAAGGGCTGCATCCTTAGGCGTGACAGCTCAACTCCTTCTTCAATTCCCCGCACATCGTCGGGATGCACCCGCAGCCACATCAGTTGAGCATTCTTGAGAATCTCTGCAGGGCTGAGTTCGTAAATTTCCCAACAGCGGGGGTTGATGTAAGTAAATTCGTCGCGTCCATCAGGGTGCCACACATAGCGGTAAATCACCCCTGGCACATTTTCTGCGAGCCGCCGAAACTTTTCTTCACTCTGACGCAGGGCTGCCTCAGTGCGCCTGCGCTCTGCCACCTCCCGCAGCAATTCCAGATTCATCGCTTCTAGCGCCTGGGTGCGTTCCTCAACCCGTTGTTCTAAATCGGCATTGAGGGCACGGATGGCTGCCTCGGCCTGCTTCAGGCAAGTGATATCTGTGTCGGTCCCCATCATCCGGTAGGGAGTGCCGTGTTCATCCCGCAACACTGTCCCTCGGGCTAGGATCCATCGCAGGCTCCCATCTTTGTGATGCATGCGGTGTTCAATGTGGAACTCAGCACTCTGCCCCTCAATGTGGGCCTGGGCTGCAGCCATCACTGCTGGGGCATCTTCGGCGTAAACGTATTGGCCCCAATCGTCTAGGTGGTTAGTAATTTCGTGGTCTGCATACCCCAGGATTGTCTTCAAGATGGGGTCAAGGTAAATTTCGTTGGTGTTCAAATCCCAGTCCCAAACGCCCACCTGTCCGGCTTGAGAGGCCAGGGTGTAACGGTTTTGAGCTAACCGTAAGGCTTCCTCAGTCTGGCGGCGTTCGCTGATGTCGCGAGAGATACCAATCACACCAACCACGTTCCCCGCGGCATCGAACCAGGGACATTTGGTTGTCAGTAAGGTCCGCGGTTCGCCCTGACAGGGCAGGGTCTCTTCGTAGGTGAAAGGCTGACCTGACATGATGACCTGGCGATCGCCCTGCTCCAGAACTGCCGCCACCGACTCCGAGCAGAGTTCGCTGCTTTGTTTTCCCAGCAGTTCTGCCACCAGGACTCCCAGCCAGTTGGCGGTGCGAATATTAGCAAGCACAAACCGCCCCTCTAGGTCTTTCACGAAGATCAGATCGGGGCTGGTATCGATGATTGAGTAGAAGATCGTGTTGTTGCGTTGGAGTGCTGCTTCTGCCTGCCGTTGGATAGTGATATCAGTGCAAGTGCCCACCCACTCGCGGACGGTGCCATCGTTGTTCAGGATGGGCACTCCCCGCACAGCAAACTGATGGTACTCCCCAGTAACGGATCGGACTCGATACTCGGTCAGGTAGGTCTTCGTTTTCTGTACTGCCTCAGACCAGAGGTGTCGCGTGCGATCGCGGTCGTCAGGGTGGAGCGCCGCTAGCCAGTTCCAGCCCTTGATCTCCGCCTCTGTCTGGCCAGTGAACGCCCGCCAACTGGGAATGTCATCCTGGATCAGGCCCTCGGCGTCGGCAATCCAGACGATCTGGGCACTCGCAGTCACCAGCGTCCGATAGCGGGCTTCGCTCTGGCACAGCGCCACCTCAATAGCATGGCGCTCCATGCGATTGCGAATATCCTCCACAAATCCTTCGTAGTGGAGCAGTTGTCCGGCTTCATCGCGCACCGCCCAAGCGGTCTCTAAGGTCCAAGTGGTGCTGCCGTCCTGACGGTAGACCTGGGCCTTAAAGTCGGTGAGGCGATCGCACGCTTCTAACTGTTGGACAAAGGCTTGCCGTCGGGTCGGGTCTACATAGAGGCTTGGTGTAGGAGGGGTTGGGCGGCCAGTAAGTCCGCTGGTGAACTGTAGCCATAAATCCGAGCCAGTGCCGGGTTTACCCGGAGATAACGACCATCCGGTGCAGTCACGAAAATTCCGTTTGGGGCGTTTTCAAACAGTCTCAGGCAGGTGCTATTCATGCTGCAAATGGTGGCTTTGCTGACGGGCAGGCGCAATGCCGTACAAGGTCGCTTTGCATAGAGTCGTGGAACCGATTTAGGGTGAAATTACCCCTCTGTTTCGCTAATCACGCCAGTCCGTGATACAAACGATCAAAGATTCTAACTTACCGTAGACAGTCCACCGTCAAATCCCGCAAGCACGGCGCTGCAACAAATTGTTGCAACAGGTTGCGGCCCATTGCGATCGCTTAAAAGCCTTTGCCCACCCTGCGGATCTCCAGGCCCTACCCTCTACAGTGAAGAGAGAAGTCAAGCACGCGCATCCTATCCTCTCCTCCCGACGATGCCCTCCCCTGTCCCAGAGCGATCGCTCCAAATCCTAAAAACCACTGGCCTCCAGAGACAACACTTTGCTGATTTGATCCGCGCTGCCCAAGTGATTGTGGAACCGAGCAATCACTTTTCGGTCGCAGCGATGCAAGATGAATGGGAAGACTTTGAGATCTCCCAACCCGTTCTGGAAAACTTAGTGCAGTTGGGCGATCGCTATCGTTATGCAGCACCCACCGTAGCCATTGACCAAGTGTGGGAACAACTCACCCCTGAAACCCGCAGTTGGTTGATTGAGAACCGCAATAACCTGTGGCAGTTTGAAGAAATCTTTCCAGCCCTCGATGAGGACTGAGCAATGACAGATGCATTAAATTCATTAAATGACAGACGCATTATGACGCTACGCGCTCATGATGTCGCAAGCGTTTTGTGGGAACTCCGGCGGCATGGAGCTTCGCCGTTGTCCTAACCTAGGCACGTAGCGCGATCGAAAGGCGTCCTATTCACTATTTATTCACTATTTTTTAGCGTGAATTCGGGATAAGCTGAAACCCTTGCTTTTCCGGGCCGGGCGCGGTGACCCAAAACCCTCTTAACCAGAACAGACGTTTTTTATGGTTTCAGGGCACTGCACAGATGTTTGTCATGTAAAACCCACTTTGCAGCACAGTCCCTCTCTTCCTTTCGGTAGACCCCATTGCTAAAATCTTCGTTGACTCAGGATGTTGACTTAGCTCTGCTATTCACAAATGATTCACCAATAGGGTTGGGCACTAAAACGAGCGAGTTGGGGGGCAACACCTCCTGCCAAGGGGTGTCCCCGCATCCCGGCTTCCCACCCTGATTGACGACGAGTTGTATTCAAGCCAATCTACGACGAATGAATTCACCACTGAATCGACTGAATCGACGCACGTTTTTGCTGTATGGCGCGGCGGCGCTTGGTAGTAGCCTGTTGCTCAAAGCCTGCGGTGGCACCACCACGACCCCCTCATCTCCCGCTGCTGAGGGCACACCCGCGTCTCCCACGGCCGGAGCAATTAAAGTAGCCGGAATTTACACGGTGCCAGTGGAACAGCAGTGGGTCAGTCGCATCCACAAGGCGATCAACGCCGCCAAAGACCGGGGAGAGGTCGAGTACGTCTTCTCTGAAAACGTCAGCAATACGGACTACGAACGAGTCATGCGACAATATGCCGAAGCAGGTAACCAGCTCATCGTGGGTGAGTGCTTTGCCATCGAGCAAGCCTGCCGTACCGTTGCTGCCGACTATCCCAACGTTGCCTTCTTGATGGGATCCAGCGGTAAGCCTGCCCCCCCCAATATGTCGGTGTTCGACAACTATATCCATGAGCCATCCTACTTGACTGGGATGATTGCCGGTGGCATGACCCAGTCCAACATCATTGGCATGGTGGGCGGCTACCCCATCCCAGAAGTCAATCGTCTGATGCATGCCTTCATGGCCGGGGCTAAGGAGACCAATCCCGACGTGAAGTTTTTGGTGACCTTTATTGGTAGTTGGTTTGACCCACCCAAGGCCAAGGAAGCTGCCTTTGCTCAAATTGATGCTGGGGCCGATATTCTTTACGCTGAGCGGTTCGGCGTGTCAGATGCAGCCAAGGAGCGGGGCAAACTGGCGATCGGGAATGTCATCGACACCCAGCCCGACTACCCCGAAACGGTGATTGCCAGTGCCCTCTGGCACATGGAACCGACCATCGACCGGGCTGTCAAAGCGGTGAAAGAAGGCACCTTCCAGGCGGAAGACTACGGTGTCTACAGCTATATGGAGCATGGTGGCTCTAGTCTGTCTGACCTGGGCACGTTTAAGGACAAGGTGCCCCAAGAACTCCAGGCGCTTGTTGAGGAACGGAAGCGGCAAATTTTGGACAAGACCTTCACCGTTAAGGTAGACGACTCCGAGCCGAAGTCTACAATGTAAGGGAATTTTCAGCCTTGGTTTTACTGTCTTGACTGCCTCTGCTGCCGAAATTGTTCTGAAACTTAGCCATATCCAAAAACGCTTCGGTACTCTGCTGGCGAACAATGACATCAGCCTGGAGTTACACCGAGGTGAGGTGTTGGCCTTGCTGGGGGAAAATGGGGCGGGCAAGACGACCTTGATGAACATCCTGTTTGGTCACTATGCGGCAGATAGTGGCACTATCGAGGTGTTTGGGAAGGTGCTGCGGGGGAGTTCGCCGGGGGAAGCGATCGCCGCTGGCGTGGGCATGGTGCATCAACACTTCACCCTGGCGGATAATCTCACTGTCCTCGACAATATCACTTTGGGGACGGAACCCCTCTGGCAGTTGTGGCAAGACCGCCAGCGATCGCGCCAGCGACTCCTGCAACTCTCCAAGTCGTTTGGGTTGACGGTGAACCCTGAGGCGCGGGTGGGAGAACTGTCGGTGGGTGAACGGCAGCGGGTCGAGATCCTGAAGGCGCTCTACCGGGATGTGAAGATTCTCATCCTGGATGAACCGACGGCGGTGCTGACCCCCCAAGAAACAGAGTCTCTCTTCACAACGCTGGACAAGCTCACCCAGTCGGGCTTGTCTGTTGTGTTCATCTCCCACAAGTTGCAAGAAGTGATGGCCGTGAGCGATCGCGTTGTTGTGCTGCGGTCGGGCCAGGTGGTGGCAGATCTGCCCACGGCCACAACAAACCCCATGGAATTGGCAGAACTGATGGTGGGGCGTCCCCTGCCTCAGACCACCCGCACGCCGCTCTCCCCCGGAGCACCAGTCCTCAGCTTGCAAAAGGCCACTGTCCAGACGGCGGAGGGCCGACGCTTACTTGATGCGGTTGATCTGACCGTGCGGCAGCATGAAGTGGTGGGCATTGCTGGAGTGTCTGGTAATGGACAAACGACTTTGTTTAACCTGATTAGCGGCTTGGTGCAGATTTCGAGTGGTGACTTGTGCATTAATGGACAGCCCTGCGATCGCCATTCTCCAGCGGCGGCGATCGCCGCTGGCATTGCCCGCATTCCCGAAGACCGACATCACACCGGTCTGATTACTGACCTGCAAATCTGGGAAAACCTGATCTTGGAGCATCACCAGGAACCGCCTTTCTCCCAGGCTGGCTGGCTCAAACGCCGCGTCGCCGCAGCACACGCCGAGACCTTAATCGAAGCGTTTGACGTGCGCTGTCCCTCCCCCTACGCCACCGTGCGGCTGCTGTCGGGGGGCAATATGCAAAAGCTGATCCTAGGGCGCGTCCTCTCGCAAAATCCCCGCCTGATCATTGCCAGTCAGCCTAGCAGGGGGCTTGACTTGGGAGCCGTCACCTACGTCCACCAGCAACTTTTAGCAGCCCGCAACCGGGGAGCAGGCGTGCTGCTGATCTCAGAAGACCTGGAGGAATTGCTGACGCTCTCCGATCGGCTGCACGTCATGTATCAAGGGCGGCTGTCTGCATCGCTGCTGCCGCATGCGATCTCTATTCGCGAGATCGGCCTGCTGATGGCGGGTCAGTCCTTTGCCTAATCCCCTCCCTCTGCTCGTTTGCACCATGCAACTTGAACGTCGCGATCGCATCCCCCCTACCCTGGCCTTGCTGGCCCCCCTAGTTGCCATCCTGGCAGCACTGCTGCTCTGTACGCCGCTGATCTCCTGGACGGGAGCACCACCGCTCCAGTCCTACGCCACGATGGTGCAGGGCGCCTTGGGTTCCCGCTTTGCCCTCTCGGAGACTCTTTCCCGCACCACGCCGCTAATCTTTACAGGGCTGGCGGCGGCAGTAGCGTTTCGAGCCAAGTTTTGGAATATCGGTGGGGAAGGACAGTTCTACTGCGGGGCGATCGCCGCGACGCTGTTTGGGACAGGGCTGGTGACGTTGCCTCCCATCCTGATGGTTCCCCTACTTTTTCTGATGGGGTTTGTGTTTGGTGGGCTGTTGTTGCTGCTGCCTGCTATCCTGAAGACCCGCATCCAGGTGGATGAGGTCGTCACAACGCTCCTGCTCAACTTTGTGGTGCTGCTGTTTGTCAGCTATCTGATTGAAGGGCCACTCAAGGATCCCGCTGCCCTGGGATGGCCCCAGGCAGTCCCAGTCATCCCGGCAGCCCGGTTACCTCGCTTATTGGGGCGGACTCATTTGGGATTGGTGGTGGGGGTGTTGTGTGCGATCGCCATCTGGGTACTCAACAGTCGGGCAGTGCTGGGCTATCGTATGCGGGCGATCGGGGCCAACCTCCACGCTGCGAGATTTGCCGGGATTCCGGTAGGCTGGGTCATTCTCATGACCGCTTGCCTCAGTGGTGGGCTGGCAGGCATGGGGGGAGTCAGCGAAGTGGCTGGACTCAAGGGATTCCTTAGCCTTGACCTGTCACCTGGATTTGGTTACACCGGGATTATTGTTGCCATGCTGGCCCAATTGCACCCCATTGGAGTGGTCTTCTCTGCCCTGTTTATCGCGGCCATTTATGTGGGGGCCGATGCCATGAGCCGCGCCATTAATCTGCCCACCTACTTGGCAGATGTGATTGTTTCCCTGTCGCTGCTCTGTATGCTAATCAGCATTTTCTTGACCCACTATCGGGTTCGCTGGAAGTAAGGTAACGTATCCCGAATTTACGTTAATGGGGATCCTGCCAGGTGGACTCCCAATCAGGACACTCTTCCCCCTCCCAGCCGTAGGGATGCATCCCGCAGACCAACATGACTCCGTTATATTCCTGGCCGTGATAGTGCTGACAACCGACGCAGGCAGGATGTTGATTGATCAACGGATCGACGGTTTGACTGAGGGGAGAGACGGCATCGGAGAAGGAGGCTTCGATCTGAGCAATGATCTGCAGAAAGGGATCGACCCAGCCCTCCATCTCCTGGTTCAGGTTATCCAGACTAGGGGCTAAGGCATCGTTGACTTGGTCGGCTAGCTCTTCCGAGAACTGAATAAAGGCATCTGCAGCATCATTCACGCCCTTCGAGAGGTCTTCAAACAGGCGTTCAACTTCAGTGCCAAGAGTACTCAACATCTTCTCCCATTCTTTCTGCCAGTTGTCCATACGTCAGTCGAGGGG
>DVEB01000044.1 GCA_015295905.1 Synechococcales cyanobacterium M55_K2018_004 | reverse complement strand
CTTGCTGTTCCGGGCGCGTCGCGCCCGGAACAGCAAGGGTGTTAGGTCACTGCGCCCGGCGCGGTGACCTAACACCCTCTTAACCAGAACTGACGTTAATGGAGTAGTCATGGAGTGTGCTGGCCGTTGGCTGCTCAACCCAATATGAGCGCGAAGCACACCGCAATCCTGCATTCTAAGGGTTGCAAAATTGGCACTGGGCTGGATCTGCGGTCTCAACTCCGTTGGGGAACCGGTCAGCTTTAGTAAACCCACAGACATTGCAAGTGTAAATGGCTTCCAGAGGTAAGTCCGTCGGGCTGCCGCATAGCTCACAAGGCAGGCCGGGGCGGCGATCGCTCACATCAAATCCTGGTGTGCCGCAGTGGGGACACAACTGCTGGGCTTTTCGCGCCAAGTCTGCGGCTGCACGGGCGATCGCCCTCATGCGTGTGGGGTTGACCATAGCCCGCATATCTGTTTCTAGGTGCACTTGCCCCTGTTGCTTCAACAACCGCATCACCACTTCCTCAAACAGCGCTTCATCGGTGATGCCCTTATGAATCATCTGCGGATCGGTCGTGGCTTCGGTCGGCATGACCACAAGTCCATGGGAGGGGAACCCAGCCTTTTTTGCAAAGGCTAGAGCTTCCTCAAACCGAGTGACACGTTGATGAGCATAGTTGGTTTCCGTTGAAAAATCCTGCCCCACAAGTTCTAGCCCATGTACCGGGTCCAGCAACACCACAATTTCCCGATTACAGGCAATATAGGGAAAGGCGGGATGGGGGCCAAAGCTCCCTTCACTGGCTAGCCCCAGCGATGCGCCGGTGATGGCCAATCCCTGTTGGGCTTTCAGTCGAGCGGCCTCAAGCTGGGTGCCGGGGCGGGCCACCTCCCGCGTAAAGGTACCAAACTGATCGGTGTTCAGGTTGGTGGGAATCGTCACCTGGAGGGCCAGAGCAGTTTCTAAAATCGGAGCGATCGCTTCTTCCTTGCGGTGCATTGTTGCCAGCACCGCCACTCGATCACCAAACCAATCCTTTGCAGTCTTCACGGTTCTGTCGTGCTTCATCGGGTTACGTCCAAGCCACGCTTTGCTTGCAAATCCAACATCCAAAATTGTGTAGCCCAAGCCTTTAGGCATCTCAACGCCGCAAGTTCACTGCTGTGAAAGCTCCGCCTTAAAGGTCATAAATTGCGTCAACACACCCACCGTCTGAAACTCGTAAGATGGCAGCAACGTTTCCGGTAGGAGTTGGGCAAGCCCTCCGGGTACTAGTTCTTCGAGGGAAAGAGTGGTCTGATAGATGCTGAAAAGTCCAAAGTTGTGCTGTTCTGTGCTCTCGGCAATAAACTGTCGCAGTTGTTCTTGGTTTTGCTGGATTGCTTCTGCACATCCTTCCCGAATATTGATGCCCAGAACCTGAGGAGCCTGAGGGCAAACGTTTTCTGTCAGGTACTCGGTTAACCGTCGAGTCGCGTAGATTTCGTAGGCTGCCTGACCAGGGTTAGTGGCCGCTAGAGCAATGCCCACTCCTAAAGCTGCAATGCCTGCAACCGCAAGCCCCACTATATTTGGTTTCATATATATTGCATTTCAACTGAATTTCATAATTTGTTTGGTATTTCCTTCTCCATTATTACCGAGTCGCCAGCAATTCTCATTTTGGACTTCTAGTATGGTTTTAGCCCACCCCAGGCGAGCTAAAACCATACTAAAAACCCCACTTCTAATTTTTTTATTCTGAGAATTGCTGAATTAACGTGAATTCCGGATACGCTGACACCCGTGATTGTCCGGGTGCGTCGCGCCCGGACAATCACGGTTTTTGGGGCACCGCGCCCGGCGCAGTGCCCCAAAAACCGCTTAACCAGAAGTGACGTTGAATTAATCCACTTGAGCCGATCATCCTAGTAACGCAAATGCTATATTAATAAATGCCCATGGCGAGCGTAGCCAAGTGGTTAAGGCAGCGGATTGTGGTTCCGCCATTCGTGGGTTCGAATCCCATCGTTCGCCCTTCTCTCCCTTAACGGGTTTTAGAACAATTTACTGAGTGTGCTGACGAACGCCTTCTGCGAGAGCATGGCGTGGTCTGCTCGAACTGAATAACGTCAGTTCTGGTAAGCGGGTGTTGGGGCACTGCACCATGCACAGTGCCCCAACACCCTTAATGTTCCAAGCACGTCGCGCTTGGCATTAAGGGTGTCAGCATCTCCCTGTGGAGGCACTGGGAACGACCCTGACCCTAAGCGAGAAACAATGCCGTCTGGCAACCTGCGCTCATGCTTTGGTTAATGCACTATCGCCGCAGGCGAGTTGCTGTACCACCATCTGCCCGATCGAGGAAAGGACGTAGATCAATACCTTGTGCTCGTCGGACTGTGGCAGCCTGACGGGGCAGGCGTAGGTTCAAGGCTGCGCCAAGCTGCTGGATCAGGGCATCATCGTCAGCCAGGAGGGTATTAACAGCATCGGTACGTTGACCACTGTCAGCGACAGCTAGGTTCTCGAAAACGCGATCGCGCGTTGCCAGGGGGTCTTGGCCTGGAGGAACCGTCAATACAATCCGACAGCTAGGGTTCCGTTCAGTGGTCACACACACAATGTTGTACCCATTCTCTAAACCCGTCCGCATTTCCAGTAGGCCATCGGGTCGATAGGACTCTAGGCGGCGACTGATCTCAGCGCAACGGCGAGCAGGAGTCCAACCGCCTCCCATTTCTGAAGGGCGCGCCCATTCATAGGACTGATCGGGCTGACTGGCGGGGGAGTACATCACCAAGTATTCCCCATTCACCTGCTCACAGGTAAAGCGCGTGTCTCGACCAACTCGTTGGGCGATTTCTACAGCAGATGTTCCGTTGGCGGCAGTTGGGAAGACTGCCAGGGGTAAGGCGATCGCACGACTACTACTCAACCAGCCACCTAGCGCTAAACCCACGCTACTCAAAATTGTTGTTGTGGCACGAAAACCGGACCCAGAGGTTAGCTGAAACATCGGTTGATGAGGAGAATTCTAAGGTTTGAGGCAGTCAGCCTAGAGCTGTTGTCAGTTGTCAGAAGATGTGTTGTCAGCAGTGTTGATAGTTGACCCTAAAGACGCCATTGCTGTTCCAAAAGTACCCAACCTGAGGGTGCGATCGCAATAGACTCTTGGATCTTTGCAGATCCTTTACACCCGCCGACAAGGGAGCAGTGTTCTCCCCAATTTGACCAATTTGAATTCTGTTCCCCTGCTCGTCTTCCCATAACGCTTGCCGTCACCACACTCGAAGTGCTGCTTCCTGGAAGTTGGGAGACGATTCTCCCTCGCCAGGGTTCCCCCCCCTTCACGGCGAGGGAGATCTGCCAGATTTGCCTAATCAACGTCAGTTCGGGATAAACCCTTGCTGTTCCGTGCGCAACGCGCATGGAACAGCAAGGGTGTTGGGGCACCGCGCCCGGCACGGTGCCAAACCCGCTTAATCAGAGCTAGCGTTAAATATTAGGCCAGGTTATACCTGAGCAGAGGAAGAGGGTTAAAGTTTTATGACGAAAAATCTGTCTCTTTTGTTACACTGTTCTCTGGAATAGGGAATAACTAAAGTGTTGATTCCATTAACCCTGATGCCGATTGGGAACGCGCAGATTGGGTTTCTTCCAACTGAAAGGACAACGTTATCGAAACTGTAAGTGCTGGTCGAGCCATCGGCCAGCTTTTTTATTTCTAGGTTATCTATATCAAAGTATCAAAGCGGCATCACCCAAAATCCACGGTCATGAGACTCAGGCAAACACGTTGCAACACTTGACAAAAAATCGGACAACCGTGGATACAGCCCCGACAAAATCCAAAATCCCCCATCCAGTGCGCTTTAAGATCAATTCAGTGTGGTTACGCTGCGTACTTCCTTAACCTAATGAAACTCCTATCTTTGCAAACGCTACCTAGCGAGCGAGTCCCCCGCCATCTAGCGATTCAAACGCAGGTGATGTTACCCCTCGGTGACTGGCCCTTTCTGCCCCATGTTTTTCAGGCCAAGCAGGAGGAGCGGCACCGATGACACGAGCAACTCTGCTACCCAAGCTCGTCTTGGCTTCGGCATCGCCAGCCCGACGGCGGTTGTTAGAGACGGCCGGTCTACAGCCAATCATCTGTCCTAGTCATGTTGACGAGTCTCAGGTGCAGGAAACCGAACCGACAGCGCTCGTAAATGCTTTAGCGCAAAAAAAGGCTGAGACTGTTGCTCCCCATTACCCAGATGCCTTGACAATTGGGTGTGACTCGGTGCTGGCGATCGCCAATGAAATTCACGGAAAGCCTGCCGATGTTGCAACCGCGATCGCCCGCTGGCAACAGATGCGAGGACAGGTCGGTACGCTATACACAGGCCATGCCCTGATTGACCCGATGCAAGGCAAAACCTTGGTCTATGCCCAACTGACCCAGATCCATTTTGCTGATGTGAGCGATCGCCAGATTGCTGCCTACGTCGCTACAGGGGAACCCCTCAACTGCGCCGGGTGCTTTGCCCTAGAAGGACGCGGTGGATTATTTGTGGAACGCATTGTGGGCTGCCACACCAATGTAATTGGCCTTAGTTTGCCCTTGTTGCGGCGAATGTTGGACGAACTGGGTTATGATGTCACAAATTTCTGGGATGTTTGATTTTTCTTTTGTAAAAAGACGTTAGAGATCACCATTTCTACGGAGGTGTTGGCTTGGGAAATTCCTCAAAATGACTTCATCGTTACTTCACATTGATGGTGACTTCACATTAACTGTTACGTCACAACATTGATGGTGACTTCATAGTGATGAATTTTCGACTGGGGGCGAATCGGCTCTCTTCCTAATCACATCTGATCACGTTGTTGTATTCCGTCACTACGACTAGCTCTGTGGCTGATAGCGGTGTTCACTGGGGTGGAGCATAGGGAGGTGGGGCGAACCCCCCACGCAGGGGACACCGTCCCCTACACTCCTGTACCTTGCTAGCGCAAGAAATGCTGTAGGAGACTAACAAGCAACTGCGTCTGAGTCACTTAAGCGCCGTTGCCCAGCAGTGCGATCGCGGTCTTCACAAAAACTTCCTGGCTTCCCTTGGTTTGCGTTTCTAAAATGAGCTAAAGGCATCCTTATTCTCTGTTTCCTCACCACTTGCTATGGATTTCTCCACGACGCTTCAAGATGCCCGTCCTCAGTCCCCTGCCCCCACTAAGAGGATTCTTCCAGGGCAACGCTTCTGCGATCGCTACCGGGTGGTACGAGCCTTGGGGCGTGGTGGCTTTGGCGTCACTTTCCTGGCAAGAGACATCCGGTTGCCTAGCCATCCCCTGTGTGTCATTAAACTGCTGCACCCCAAGGCCACAAATCCAGAGGTGCTAGCCCGCGCCCGCGAGCGGTTTGAACGCGAGGCCAAGACGCTGAGCCAACTAGGGAGCCACAGCCAAGTGCCGCGCTTGCTGGACTACTTTGAGCAGGAGGGAGACTTTTATTTGGTGCAGGAATACGTTCCTGGGCACACCCTCGCCAAGGAAGTACGCCAAAATGGGCCGCTCTCTGAACTGGCCGTGAAGCGTTTTGTCCGCGAAATTCTTCCTGTCCTGAGCTATCTGCACCAAAATCAGGTCATCCACCGCGACATCAAACCCCCCAATATCATTCGCTGTGCTGATGATGGGCGTCTCGTGCTGATTGACTTTGGGGCAGTGAAGGAGCAACTCATTGGACTCGAGGAAACCACGTGCTATGCTCCTGCAACTCAGTTCGTGGGTACGGTTGGGTTTGCGCCTCCAGAACAACTGGCCCTTCGTCCCACCTATGCCACCGATATTTTCGCCTTGGGGATCACCTGCCTATTCTTGCTGACGGGAAAAGCGCCGATGGAGATGGACTACGATCTGGATACGGGCGAAATCCGCTGGGAGCAAGAGGTGGAAGTAAGTCCCTACTTTGCCCGAGTGCTCACTAAAATGATTAAGCCTTCATTGCAGGAGCGCTATCAGACAGTAGAGCAAGTCATGCGGGCGATGGATCTAGAACCCTACCTCGACCGTCTGGCTAGCTGTATGCACAACCAGCCCCCCTCTGCTCCTGCTGAAAGCGAAAGACCAGTGGTTGAACAGCGGCGATCGCCCTTTGCTAAAACGGCTGAGGAGATCCGCAAGTGGCGTAGACAACTCATTCGCCGTCAACACCGGCAAAATTGGGAACGGCAAAATTGGGTCACCCAGGAACTTGCCTCCTCAAGCTGGATCTAATACGGAATTCGTCTGTGAAGTAGCAGTTTGTCGCGCAGCGCACACGTTTGACACCACGACAAACCAACTGAATAACCGACGGAGTCGGTATAATTCCTGGATTGACGTGACTTCGGGATAAGCTGAAACCCTTGCTGTGCCGTGCGCGTCGCGCACGGCACAGCAAGGGCTTTGGGGCGGCGTGCCCGGCGCCGTGCCCCAAAAGCCTCTTAACCCGAACTGACGTTGGATTACAATCAAGGTTTGACCTCAGCCTAGGATTTGCTCCATGAGTACCCCACCGATCCAGTGGTATCCTGGCCACATTGCCAAAGCCGAGCGTGATCTGCTGGACAACCTGAAAAAAGTTGACGTGGTGTTAGAGGTGCGTGATGCTCGCATTCCTTATGCGACGCGTCACCCCCAGATGCAACAGTGGGTTGGCAGTAAGACACGGGTACTCGTGTTAAACCGTATGGATATGATCCCCACGTCTGTGGTGCAGCAGTGGAAAGCCTGGTTTCAGGAACAGGGAGAAACCGCATACTTTACCAATGCCAACCAAGGCAAGGGGGTTGAGGGGGTAGCACTAGCAGCCCAGGCCGCTGGAGCCGCCATGAACCAACGCCGCTGCGATCGCGGTATGTTGCCCCGTCCGGTAAGAGCCGTGGTGATTGGATTTCCGAACGTTGGCAAGTCTGCCCTGATTAACCGCCTACTAAAGCGGCGCGTGGTGGAAAGTGCTCGCCGTCCGGGCGTCACTCGGCAACTTCGCTGGGTCCGCATCTCCGACCAACTGGAATTACTGGATGCCCCTGGAGTGTTGCCCTCCAAACTCACGAACCAACAGGCGGCCCTCAAACTTGCCATTTGTGATGACATCGGTGAAGCAGCCTACGACAATCAGCGGGTTGCTTTTGCCCTGGTGGAGCGGTTGCAAGTGGTCCATGCAGCGGCGCCAACGTTAGGTCTCCTGACAGGGCTGCGATCGCGCTACAATCTTGATCCCTTGGCAATGACCAGCGAGACCTACCTGGCTGAACTCGCTGCCCAACGCTACCAGGGAGATACTGAACGAGCCGCCCGCCAACTCCTCAACGACTTTCGCAAAGGGCAGCTAGGCGCAATCCCCCTGGAACTGCCCGACCTACCATAATTGACGTCGGTTGGGGGTTAAGCGGATTTTGAGGCGCCGCGCGGTGCCCGGTGCTCCAAAGCCCTTGAGGTTCCACGCACGTCGCGCACGGAAAAGCAAGGGTTTCAGCTTATCCCGAATTCACGTTCATTAGAGTTTGGACTCAATTGCGCCAAAAGGCCTGAGACACTCGCGACGCGACTGTCTCAGGCTTTTTGGCACTGGTAATCAGTAGCGTAACGAGAATTCAAGGTGCGCTGCCTTAATCCGCCTGTTGCAGTTCTTCCTGCAAAACCTCCTCAAAGATTTGCGGTAAAACACTTGTCATCGAGTTAGGCTCAATGCCATACCCTAGGCTTGTCCAAGTGGGTGAGAGAACTTGCAGCACGTAGTCCAGATCACCATCACGGAGGAGCTGGGCAATATCTATCCCCCAGGCACTAGGGTCATTCAACCAGGCATAGACCACTGCATCTTGATACTCTGGCGCAAAGCTGTAGGACGTCCAAAAGAGAAAGCCATCTGGGTTGGGGTGATACTTTTGGGCTTGGTGGATCCAGGTGGTGGTAATGAACTGATACCGTCCCGCAGCCGTAGTGCAGTCTCCGGTATTAGGGCCTGTTACGATAGGCACACACACATCTGGATGTCGGTCGAAACTCCGGAAACGATCGCCCCCATACAGTAAGGAATAGGGCTGGGGATCATTGGACTCTGCTGCTGAAATTGTCCGCATTAAGGCCCGGATATAGGGGTCACCGCCCTGCATCACCAGGGGGGCTGGGTTGTCTCCGCTCCAAGGTGCAGGGAAGCCAAAGGGCGATCGCCCATGCCAGCGAACTGCACTTTCCAGAACAACCATGGAGGCTAGCGCCATTACCCCGACTGTGAAGAATTTGCCCCAGGGAGAGCGATCGCTCTGGGGGGCAGACCGCCCTGTTTGGCTATTGGCTTGGCTATCTTTTGGTCTTTCGCTAGAGGCTGACAAACGAATTTGGTCTCCTAATGCGGTTTCCTAATCTGGTTTCCTAGTCTGGCTTTCACAATCCAAGAGAGAGCCAGTCGCTAAGCAGGTTACAACGACGCAAACGCCTCTGCATAACTCCGAACAGGCGCATCGGGTCGTGCCACGATTTCCACAATTTTGTTCCGGGCAGCAGGTTGGAAGAGCGCTTCCACACAAACTTCGGCTACTTTGCTGCGAGGAATGCGGCCCTCAAACAGTTGATCCGCCGATGCCATCACCACTGGGTCAGTATTGTCTTCGTCCAGTAGTCCCCCCGGACGCACAATCGTGTAAGGTACACCGCTCTTTTGCAGATACTCCTCGCCCTGCTTTTTCCACACTAGGATCAGCCAGAACAGGTTAAGCGGATGGAAAAACTGCGACACGCAGAGCGACGACACCATCACAAACTGCTCAATGCCGCTCGCTTTAGCAAGGTCAACTAGATTGCGAGTGCCCTCAAAATCGACTCTGTAAGGCCCAGTGGGGTCAAAGCTGGGAGCCGCCCCCGTGGCAGAGAGCACTACTGTACATCCGGCGATCGCCGATCGCAGGCTCTCTGGTTGCAGCACATCGCCCACAACCAGTTCCACCCCAGCGGGGAGGGTCGCCCTGCCCTTTTCCAGATCTCGGACTTGAGCCACAACGGGGATTCCTCGCTTCACTAGTTCTGCCACAATATGCTTTCCCGTTCGTCCAGTGGCTCCTGCGACAAATGCCTTCATGCTGCGTTGCTATGCCTCCCTACGCATATTCCATCCCAGCTTGATTTGTAACACACCCTTGCTTCTCAACGTCGAGATCGCTCATGCTTTTCCAGCAATTCTCAGTAACGTCAGTTCTGGTTAAGTGGGTTTTGGGTCACCGCGCCAGGCGCGGTGACCCAAAACCCTTACTTTTCCGTACACGACGCGTACGGAAAAGTAAGGGTTTCAGCTTATCCCGAATTCACGTCTCAGTATGAAAATTAGACGTGGGATGCTCGCACCCGCAAAGTGTGAACATCTCACCTCTAGTGTGGTTTTAGCCCATGACGAGTGAAAACCACACTAGAAGGCCAAAATGAGAATGGCTGATGCTTCTCCGTAAAAAGCCGCAGTAACGTGGAAGGAATTTGTGGCAGTTTTATCAGCGTTTCCGTGGATCAAACATGGTGGGTCATCAGACGCTAAGGCTATCTTGAGGGGAATGGGCGATCTTAGGCACAACTTGCCAGGGGTAGACGGCCAAACAAGGTAGCTTCAAGACAAGTCCTAGATAAATTTCCAGATAAATCGCCGAGACGGAGCAGCCATACTCCTGCCTTCTCTTTAGATTTGCGTTACATTTACGTTAAATTTGGCAGTAGGCAGATTTGGTGTCTGCGTGGCAACGCTGTTGCTTCGTCTCCGGCAATGAGCCGGGTTTTTAGTAAGCCATTCTTTCGGGGACGTATATGCAGGCAAACTCCGCAGACCATCAATCTATTCACGCTTCTGCTTTTTTGGGTGTCTCATCAAGTTTCGTGGATGGCATGATCCAGACGACAGACGAATCTCTCCTCCAAGAACTTGAGCCAGTCCATTTTCGGGGCTACTACGCCAGCACCATGGAGATGTATGCCGATACCCAGACGGTGGAAAATTACTTAAATGTTCACCGAGAGTGGTTTTGTCGGTGTTCCAGCCCCATGAAGGCTGACCCCCTAGGTGACAATGGCTATGCTCTGACGATTGGTCGCTTTGGTGCCTTGGGTTACGAAGTAGAACCCAAGATTGGCTTGCATTTGCTCCCCCAGGATGGGCAGGGGGTCTACCGGATTGAGACTATCCCTGTTCCTGGTTATGTTGCTCCGGGGTACGAGGTTGATTTTAAGGCAGCGCTTCAGCTTGTCGAGACTGACCCATCGCAGGCCAATCTGCCAGACGAAGCAGCCCCTGCCCAACTCACGCGAGTCGAGTGGGATCTGCACCTCGATGTAGCAATCCAATTTCCTCGCTTTATCAGAGCACTGCCACAACACTTGATCCAATCCACCGGCGATCGCGTCCTCAACCAGGTTGTTCGTCAGGTTTCTCGTTGCCTGACCCTCAAAGTCCAGGAAGACTTCCACTCAACCCACAACATTCCCTTCCCCAAGAAACGCAAACGCAATTGGGCCTTAAGGATTGGCGGTTAGTTCCGGCATGTAGGCCAGCGTGAATTCAGAATAGACTGAATTCACGTTATATCAAGCTTCTCTGACAAATCAATCCTTTTCTTGCTTGCCATTCGGGGAATAATGAAAGAAGCATAAAAGCGTAGCGTCAAATACTTTTTCACAACAGTTGATGCTTCGGTAAAGATGAGGGGATATGGCGATGGTGCCTGTATACCGGGGAACCTGTATACCGGGGAATTCGCCTGACACCTAGCTCAAATAAGCCTCCCGCTGCTAGAGGCAGTAATTTTTTGCCAAGAAAAGTGCACGACCGGGAACTTCTTCACGCGTGAATTCGTTGAAAGGTTTGTGCGGGCTGCTTCACAAATCTACATAGAATTCACCTTCCGAAAACGTCGGCCCCGCCGTCTGACTGCATCGGAGTTGTTTGCTTGGAGACAGTTCATGGGTCTACGGCAGTCTGCGGCAAATTGCTTGTTTCCCGCTTCTCTATTCGTGACTATTCCCTACTAAATTCCCGTTCTGTCATGGCGCTTTTTTCCTCCCGGCAACTCCGACATTTGCTGGTGGGGTCGAAGCGTCTTGCCATCTACGAGGCTTGCATCATTGGAGTTGTTTCTGGCTTAGCAGCCGTTTTTTTGAAACAGGGGGTCGGCTGGTTAGGGGGATTCCGCGTCCAGGCCGCCTCTCAATATCCGGCTTGGCTGGTGCTGCCGCTGGTAGGGGCGTTGGGCGGTCTGCTGTCGGGCTTCTTAATTGAACGATTTGCGCCGGAGGCAGCAGGCAGCGGCATTCCCCAAGTGAAGGCAGCGCTAGCGAATGTGCCCATGGCGCTCAACCTGCGTGTTGCCCTAGTCAAGTTGGTGACTGTGATTGTGACACTGGCATCGGGGTTGAATTTGGGACGGCAGGGGCCAACGGTGCAGATTGGGGCAGGGCTGGCAGCCCAACTGAGTCAGTGGATTCCCACGTCGCCAGAGTACCGCCGTCAGCTGATTGCAGCGGGCGCAGCAGCAGGGCTGGCAGCCGGGTTTAATGCCCCGATTGCAGGGGTGCTGTTTGTTGTTGAGGAATTTTTGCAGGATTTCTCAGGCTTAACCCTGGGAACAGCGATTCTGGCTTCATTTATTGGTGCGGTAGTATCGCGCCTATTAGGGGGGCAGGGGTTGAGTCTCAATTGGCATGAAATCATGCCATCGGCTCAATTTCAATTAGTCGATGTGCCCTATTTGGTCATCCTGGGACTGTTGGCAGGCGCCTTGGGAGGACTCTTCAGTCAAGGGATTTTCGTCAGTCTGGCATTCAACCGGCAAGTGCTGCGGCGGCTCAGTCTGCCCCTAAAGATTGGTCTGGCGGGCTTGATTTCAGGGCTGGTGGCGATGATGCTACCCACTCCCTTTCGAGATAATACAGGTCTGCAAGATTTTTTAAGTACTGGGGCAGCCACTTGGCAACTGACGCTGCTGGCCTTTTTCGTCAAATTTGTGCTGACCTTGGTGGCCTACGGGTCGGGTGCTCCGGGGGGGATTTTTGCACCCTCTCTGGTGCTGGGATCAGCGTTGGGCGTGCTGGTTGGCCTAGTCGCTCAGAACTTAGAACTTGCAACTGGTCTGACGGGAGCCGTAGGCACGGTGAATTCCACCACGACCTATGCATTGGCAGGAATGGGAGCCTTTTTTAGCGCTGTGACACGCGGACCGATTACGGCGATCGTCATTGTGTTTGAGATTACTACCGACTTTAACCTGGTGTTGCCATTGATGATTGGTTCGGTCACCGCCTACTTGGTTGCCGATCGCATCATGTCTGGCTCGCTCTATACCCACCTGCTTGCCTGGAACGGCATTCACCTAGAATCGACCCCCAAAGAGGCGCTTTGGGACAATCTGACGGCAGCAGACCTCATGCAACGGCGGGTTGAGACCCTGGCTAGCAACCTGACAGTGACCGAGGCAGTGCAGGCTTTTTCGCGATCGCACCACCGCGGTTTCCCCGTTGTCGATCATGGCAAACTGGTTGGGATTGTCACCCAGAGTGACCTGGCAGACCTAACGCGCCGCCCCCTCAAGGTCGAGGAGGCCACCCTGGCAGACATCATGACCCCACAGCCAGTGACCGTCAATCCCGATGCTTCCCTGACTCATGTTTTGTACCTGCTGAATCGCTTCAAGCTGAGTCGTCTGCCGGTGACGGAGGGTCACAAACTGGTAGGGATCATCACCCGCGCCGATATTATTCGAGCAGAGTCAGACTACTTGAGTGGGGAGACCCAGAACTTTGGCCCCCAACCCGAACCGTCTTATGTGATTTACCAGACGCGATCGCCCGCCACGGGCAAAGGCCGACTCCTTCTACCCGTTTATAACCCACGCAATGCGCCGATTCTGTTGAGACTGGCAGCCGCGATTGCCCAACAACGGGACTACGAAATTGAATTGCTTCAGGTCATCGTTGTGCCCAGGACGAATGCCCCCGCCGAAACTCCCGTCCGTTCAACCCATAGTCGCCGTTTGCTTCGCCATCTGGAGACCCTTGGGCGGGATTTGCAGATTCCTATCCATAGCCAGATCCGGGTTTCTCATGATATTGCTCAGGCCATTTTGGAGACGATCCAAGAAAGACACATCGATTTGACGGTGATGGGCTGGAAAGGGCAGACCTTAACCCCTGGACGGGTGTTTGGCAGTGTAGTGGACACCTTAATCCGGCAGGCGGCCTGTGAGGTGGTACTGGTCAAAATGGGCAGAGAAGTGGCCTTTGACCACTGGCTGATCCCAATTGCGGGCGGCCCAAACGCGGCAGCGGCCCTCCAGTTACTCCCAGCGTTCACCACCTTAAGTGAGGCGCCAGATGTCCGGATCTGTCAGGTCATTTCTGGCGATCCAGAAGAATCAGGCACCGAGTTGATTCAAAATGCGATCGCCACTCTCCACCCCCATCTGCGTTGTCCAGTATTGGCGCGACCCATCTGGGGCCAGTCGGTGACTGGCGCTGTCACCCGTTTGGCATGGCAGGAACCCTGCGATGTGATTGTGCTGGGGGCAAGTCGAGAAGGGATGTTAAAGCAAGTGATTCAAGGTAATATCCCAGAGGCGATCGCGCGGGCCAGCAACCGGACAGTCATTCTGGTGCGAGGAGCGATTGCACCAGAAGATCAGGCCAGTTAGTAAGGAAGCGAGTATGCCGTTTATTGCTGCTTGCCGTAGTGGGGGCACAGACCACACCACTCAACCCCTGAACCAGCGGGATCTTGCACTACCTGACTGTCGCTCATACCTAACGTGAATTCGGGATAAGCTGCAACCCTTGCTTTTCCGGGCGCGACGCGCCCGGAAAAGCAAGGGTTTT
>DVEB01000110.1 GCA_015295905.1 Synechococcales cyanobacterium M55_K2018_004 | reverse complement strand
TCCAAACTCTAAAATGGGATTAAGTTCCCCATCTTCCAATTCAGACTATCCTGGCCAACTCAGACCATACTGAAAGAAGAACCATTTTCTGTTCCCCTGTTCCTCGCTGGAGACCTGCCGCATGTCTGCAAAGACCCTTGACGAAACCCTCTCCACCGCTATTGCCGAACGCATCAAAAGCAAAGCGCGTGCCCCTTTCGACAATGCCTATAAAGCTGCTTTGGCGACGCAGGAAGCCATTTACGTGCAGGGATTTTTGGTGGTTGCCAGCAGACCCAACAAGCCCCTAGAACATGCCTGGGTCGAGGTGGGCGATCGCATCATTGACCCCAACCTCCCCCACCTTAAGAAAAATCCCCAGGACTTGCACTACTTTGCAGCCCAACAGCTTACCGTCAAGCAACTCAAAGCCATCATCGAAGAATCGCAGGAAGACTACCCCGATGATGACCCGCTGCCGGTCTACGGCAAAATGCCCTACGAGTACTACGGTGATGTTATGCTCGGAGGGCGCGAGTATCAGGCGGCCTTTGAGGCAGCGGCACAACTCTGTCGCCAACTTCACCAGCAACTGGCCGATCGCAACTGAGGGATCGCCTGAGATCTACAAAAATAATGATGCTATAGCGTTGTTAGCGTCAGTTTGGGTTAGAAGGGTGTTGGGGCACTCGCCGGGCGCGGTGCCCCAACACCCTCGATGTTCCAGGCGCAACGCGCCTGGAACATCGAAGATTTCAGCCTATCCCGAATTCACGTTCGGGTAGTGCATTAGTGTGCGGGACGGAGAACAATCAAGGAATGCCATCGCGATGAACAGGGAGCAGTCCCATGACGCTTGAGATGACCGTCTTACCTGTGGGTCTCACGCTATCTCCAAGAACGGCACCAGCTAGCGGGGAAAAGCAAAATCACAACAGGAAGAAACAATGGGTCTGGTTCGCAATGGAGGTCTAGACCCGTGAAATCCGGGGGGGTTATCGGGGACTGTTCTCGGGAATCGGCGATCGCCCATCACCTGGGCAGGTATAGTACTGGTAGGGAAAGCCCATGCGGTAGCGGTGTTCGCGAACAATGGTGCAGGGGATGAGGGTTTGGGGCGATCGCACCACCAACCTTGCGGGAAACTGCTTCGTGCGGATGCTGGCAGGTGCCAGCATCCAGAGGTGCAACGGCGCATTGTAGGGCTGAGGAATCTGGCGGAGCTTCCTCCACTGCGCCTCAAAGCCCTGCTCAGGACTGAGAAACACAAACTGTAGCACGTCGGGATCAAAGCGATCAGCATAGACCTTTTTGAGTTCCAGAGCAATGCTAAGGAAGAGGGCAATGTCCTGGGACGATTGATAATTGGCAACTAGCAGAAGTGGTTGAGTCGGTTGGATCGCCATGGCACGAGCCGTTCTGTCTGGGTAAAAGCTTTTCTGAAAGGCAAGGTTATGAACCACCAGGCCACTACTACAGAGACTGACCAGCAAAATCAGAATAGGAACACTCGCTGCCCTCTTGAGGAACTGTGGTGGTAAGAACGGAGTCGAACCAGCAGGGTAATCTGTCGGAGCGGTAGCTGCTGTTGAGGCCGTGGTTAACGACGGCAAAGACAACCCAACAAACGCAACGCCTAATAAAACACAAACGCTGGGGAAATAAACAAAGTTATATCGGGGGACAACAGTAATATCTTTACCGAGCAGATAAACAATACCCAAAAACTGGAGCAGCACTGCAACCACAAATCCTGCTAAGCCAACGATCGCCGACCGATGTTGCGGCATTAGTTGCCAGTACGTGCGCAGACCTCGCCACGCCTGCCAACCCACCCAGACGGCAAAGCTAATCATCACCATTGCCATAGGAACAGCGATCGCCAACGGTTGGCTCTCAACTGGTAGTATCACGACCATCAGCACCCAGTTCACAACAGTCTGGTAAATCGGTGCGATGTAATTTCCCAGCGTTGGTTCTGGGACACGCATCCAGGCCACTTCGGGCCGATCGGCATGGCCCAGCAACAGGGGGAGCCAAGGCAAGTAAGCCAGCCCAATACCGCCGATCGCCAACCCCAGCGCCATCCAACCTCGGCGGGATACTTTCTGGCGTTGCCACACCTGCCATCCCCACAGAGCGGCCACCTGAGCAACTAGGGCGATCGCACAAAAGTAGTGAGTATACAACCCTAAAACATGGACACCAGCCCACCCCAACCACACCCAAGGGCGCAGATAATGTCGCTGGAGGTCCTGCTGGATCTGCATCATTCCCACCAAACCCAGGGTGACGAGTAACATCGGCAGGGTGTAGTGTCGTGCCTCCTGCGACAGATAGATCGCAAAGGGCGAGACTGCCATCATGGCCGCACTCCACAGTGCCGCCGTTGGCGTGAAGGCGAGCCGACCCAGGGCATAGACCGCAGCGATCGCCCCCACGCCAAACAAAGCCGGCAGCGATCGCAGCGCCCAGACCCAGCGATCGCCCGCAGGACTCAACCAATTCATCCAGCGATACATCAGCAAAAAAAAGAGCGGTGGGTGGGTAGAGTCGGCCACCAACCGCTGCACAATCTCCGCATCCCTCACCCCCGATCGCAGGGTGAAGATTTGCTCCAGGTGTTCCGTTGAAACATATTGATTGATGGGAATATCAGCATAGCTTCGTCCCAAACTAAACAGAGCCGTAATTACCTCATCCAGCCAGAGGGCTTTGCTGTCCAGATGCCAGAACCGCAGACCCAGCCCCAGAAACAGGATGGCCATGAGGAAGGCGATCGCCCAGCCGTTCGACTTCAAAACCCATAGTTGCCAGTAGCGCAATTCCTTGAAACTCACTCTCAACTCACCCAGCCACTCACCCAAACTACACGAATGTATCCCACTTTTGCGCTTCTCTAGAACCTTTCTTGCGGCAGGGGTGAGTCTCTAGTTAATGCTCTATGGCGCTACGCGCTCATGATGTCAAACGCGTTTTGTGGGAAACCCCGCGTAACAGGATTTCCCACAAAACGTGTTGTCCTAACCTAGGCGTGTAACGCTATAAAAAACCACGAGTTCGAAGGGGGGCATGGCATTAGGCTGCGTCCACTACCACGCCCCCCCTTCGCACCCTACAGATGCGGCCCTCCGACGTCTGGTTGCCATCCTGAGAAGTGCGGCAGACGCTTAGGAAATATCCGACTGTTCCCAGGATTCGATAGACTAGGCTTCACATTGCGATCTGAGGAATGCACATGACTCGTGCCACTATGGAGACTGAGAAGGGCACCATTCACATCGAGTTCTTCGACAAGGATGCTCCTAACACAGTTAAAAATTTTGTGAACCTCTCTGAGCAGGGGTTCTACGATGGGTTGACGTTTCACCGAGTCATCCCCAACTTTGTCATCCAGGGGGGGTGTCCGCGTGGGGATGGCCGGGGTGGTCCTGGCTACACCATTAAATGCGAAATTAATGCCAACAAACACATGGCTGGCTCACTCTCGATGGCCCACGCCGGCAGAGACACTGGCGGCAGTCAGTTTTTTATCTGCCATTCGCCCCAGCCTCACCTAGATGGCGTCCATACTGTTTTCGGGAAAACCGATGACATGGATGTAGTGAACGCCATCCGTCCTGGCGACAAAATCTTATCGATCACGATCGAACACGATTCATAAAAATTAGCGCGAGTTCAACAGACGGGGTTTGCAGGTGTGTAGGTTGCGCCTACACACCGCTCTCGTTTCTGGTCACAGCGCCAACCAATCATCGATGTATTCGCAAAACCTTACAACTGTAAACTATGGCAGAGTGGCAAGTTATTCAGGGAGGAGTTACGGCTCCAAAGGGATTCAAGGCAGCGGGCATCACCGCCGGGTTAAAGCCCTCTGGGGCGCCAGATCTGGCATTGATCCTGTCCGAGGTAGAGGCGATCGCCGCGGGAGTGTTTACCACTAGCCAAGTCCGCGCTGCCTGTGTAGACTACTGCCGTCAACGGTTGGAAGCCAAACCTAGTGCCCAAGCCATTTTATGCAACGCGGGGCAGGCCAACGCTGCAACGGGTGCCCAGGGCTGGACCGATGCTGTGGAAAGTGCTCAACTACTGGCCCAGGCGCTCAACATTGCTCCAGAACTAGTGCTGGTGGCCTCCACTGGAGTGATTGGGCAGCGCATCAAGATGGATCAGTTGCGGCAGGGCATTGCACCGTTGGTGGCCGCCGCTTCACCAGATGGCTCAGACGCTGCTGCAAAGGCCATCATCACCACCGACCTAGTCACCAAATCCATTGCCCTAGAAACCACCATTGACGGTCGCCCGGTGCGGATTGGTGGTATCTGCAAAGGATCCGGCATGATCCACCCCAACATGGCCACCATGCTGGCCTTCGTCACCTGTGATGCAGCCGTCTCCCCTCCCCTTTGGCAACAGATGGTCAGCCGTGCTGCCGACCGCAGCTTTAACCAAATCACAGTGGACGGGGACACTAGTACCAACGACAGTCTGATTGCCCTTGCCAATGGACAGTCGCGCACTCCCGCCATTACTGAAGCAGGCCCAGAGGCAACGAAGCTGGAGGCCATGCTGACGGAAGCCTGTATTGCGCTGGCAAAGGCGATCGCCCGTGACGGAGAAGGCGCAACCTGCCTGATTGAGGTGCAGGTGACGGGCGCCCCTAACGATGCTGATGCTCGCAAAGTTGCCCGCACCATTGCCGGGTCTGCTCTGCTCAAATCGGCTATCTTTGGCCGCGATCCCAACTGGGGACGGATTGCCGCCGCCGCCGGACGGGCTGGAGTGATCTTCGACCAGGGCAAGTTGCAAGTCAGGTTGGGTGAATTCCTGTTGATGGACCATGGTCAACCCCTGCCTTTTGACCGCGCTGCTGCCAACGCCTACCTAAAGGCGGCGGCGGCTGGAGAATACCTAAAAAGTGACACAGTGTTGATTGCGGTTGATCTTGGTAACGGTTCTGGGCGGGGAACGGCCTGGGGCTGCGACCTCAGCTACGACTACGTGAAAATCAACGCAGAGTACACCACCTAGAAGAAGACCAGCAATTCTCAGCAGGAAAGACGTGGGCAGAGTTGGCAATACTCCTGCAGCTCTCGCTCTCTGCTGCGGACCAGGGGCAACGGCTCGAAGCAGGGGGTGTGATCGAGGGCTACACCGCTTTAGTGGACGCCGCAGCCGTGGGATATAACCTGCTGGCCTCTCTCAACGCTCAAGGAAACCTCAGCCCTGCCACTCCCATGAACACAATTTTCTTTTTCAGAGGCATTCTGATTGGGCTTTCAATTGCTGCTCCCGTGGGGCCAATTGGGGTGCTATGTATCCGCCGGACTTTGGTGGAGGGTGCCCTCGTGGGTCTGCTCTCTGGCTTGGGGGCTGCAACTGCCGACGCTATATATGGCATGATTGCTGGGTTTGGCCTAACGCTACTTTCTGCTATCCTGGTTGGTCAAGTGTTTTGGTTCCAATTAGTAGGGGGACTATTCCTGGTGTACCTGGGGGTGACGACGGCGATCGCTCCTCCGGCCCAGCAAGAAGCCAAGACCCAGTCCAACCGAGGACTTCTGGGAGCCTACCTATCTACACTGCTGCTGACCCTCACGAACCCTCTCACCATTGCGTCTTTTGCAGCAGTTTTTGCCGGACTGGGCCTGGCGAAGCATACGGGTGAGCTCGTCTCAACTCTGCTGCTAGTGCTGGGCGTTTTCCTGGGCTCAGCGCTATGGTGGTTGGTTTTGAGTGGAAGTGTTAGTCTGTTGCGGGCAAAGATCAATCTGTACGGCTTACGGTGGGTAAACAGAATTGCTGGTATCGTCCTGGTTGCCTTTGGCGCGATCGCCCTCACATCTTTGGGGTGGTCAAACTGATCTGTCCGTTCCTGGGAACCCACCGTGGAACGTTGCCCCTGCAACATCTGGCCCGTCTTTTGCTGAGCTTTACCCTAGCCGTGGCGATCGCCCTACTTCTCCCAGCGTCTCCAGTGCTTGCGACTCCCGCCCTACCCACACCCCTGTTGGCCCAGTCGATCGATACCCTCCGTCAGCGCCAGCGGCAAATTGAACAACAACGCCGCTCTCTCGACAACCGTCAAGACCAACTGGAAAATCTGCAGAAATCGGCTGAAAACCGCCTAGGTGGGATTCAGAACCGTATCCAGGCGACGGCGGCAGAGATCAAGCAGAATGAAGCCAAGTTGGCCGAGGCCAACCAGCGACTCCAGCGTTTACGAATTGAGCTAGCCAAAGCAGAACAGGACTACGAGAAGCAACAATCGGCTACTGTTGCCCGTCTGCGGTTTTTACAACGACAAAAAGATAGTCACGGTTGGGCAGTGCTACTGCAAAGTCAGAGCCTCAACGAGTTTTTAGACCGTCGGTTTCACCTGAAGCGGGTTTACCAGGCCGATCGCACGTTTCTGGAAAACTTGCAGGCCAAGGCAAAAGATCTGGAAAAACGGCACCGCCAGGTCGAAAAACAGAAGAATGAGATCTCTTTGCTGACTCAAGAGTTGCAAGCCCAAAAATCTGAGTTTGAGGCTCAGGCAGCCACCCAAAAGGCATTGATTGACCGACTGGAACGCGATCGCGCCGCCCTGGAAGAAGCTGAGGCCCAGCTTGAGCGAGATTCTGCAAACCTAGCCGCCCTGATCCGCCAGCGCATCTTGGCTGCGGCTGCCCGCAACCGAATTGCTGTGCGCGGTACGGGGATCTTTAGCTTTCCTGCTGCTGGACGCATCTCTAGTGGCTTTGGCTACCGTCTTCACCCCATCTTAGGCTACCGTCGATTCCACGCCGGGGTGGACTTTGCAGGGCCGGTAGGGACCCCCATCCGCGCCGCTGATGATGGCATTGTGCTGTTTTCTGGGTGGTATGGGGGCTACGGTAACACTGTCATCATCGACCACGGCAACGACATTGTTACTCTGTATGCCCATGCTAGTCGGTTGTATGTCAATGAAGGGCAGCGAGTGAGGCGGGGAGAGGCGATCGCCGCTATCGGGTCCACTGGTCTTTCTACCGGACCACACTTGCATTTTGAGGTGCGCCGCAGTGGAGATCCGGTTGATCCACTCGCTTTTCTGTAGACCAAGTCTGTAGACCAAGTCATACCGGCTCCATCGGTTATTGAGTCAGTTTGTTTTACCCCACAACAAACTGCTACTTTACAGCCGGATTCCGTATCCGGGAGTAGCCTTGCCTAGCAGGCTGAAATCCTTGCTGTTTCATCCACGGCGTGCACGGAGCAGGCAGGATTTTGGGGCATTGCGTGGTGTGCAACGCCCCACCCTCCTTCTAAGCTGAACTGACGTTAAATCAGCAACGCCGCTAGGGAGTTCAGACTCCTGCAGCAACAGTCCTGAGTCTTGACTTGAAGGGCGATCGCGACTGAATTGGCCCGGTTGTAAAGCTCAGGTTCCAAGGGGGGGTAAAGTCGTCTGCATCTGGCAAGTGTTGTGAAACACCAACAGTTGCCCCAATCAACAACCCAAACCCACGCACAAAATTTTGGCCTATGTCTCCTGTTGCCAGTCCAGCCACATGCAGCAGGATTTCTGCCCCAGGGGTGAGAGCATCCCCCCACTGTTGCAGTTCCCAACCGTAGGCATCGAGATTCTGGGCGTTCAGTTCTGCGCTGCCCAACTTCAGGCATCCTTCGCTGCCACGGAAAATCATGTGCAGACTGGAGATGCAGGAGCGTCCTGCCAGTTCTTGAGTGATCTGAACAATCCCGTTTTCTGAACAGTCCAGCAGAATCATCTCAACACTCGCGCGCACCCCACGCATGAGTGACTCGTAATTAGGCACCGCTGTATCAAGGAAGAGCAGAGTAGAGGCAAAACTTGAAGACGATCGCATAATGCTTGTAGGTGCGGTGACGCAGGAGGTTTGCAGAGCGGCTGACCAACGACAACTTCAACAACAGCTTTGGAGAAACCATCTCATTGACTGTAGAGTGCCCTGAAAATCGAAGAGTCTACCAGTTGTTTTCCCACTCATACAAATTCTTCAAAAACCACGTTCTGCCTTAGGCAATCTGGGCATACTGTTGGCAGCAGTGCTCCGACTAATATTGCCCTCATTCGCTGCGATCGCCCCCCCACTGAGGTTTGCCCATGCCCACGTTTGTCTCGGTCCACTCTTGCCGCCACGGCACCGGCAAATCTCATCTCGCTGCCAACCTTGCTATCCATCTGGCTCGGCAGGGTTATCGTGTCGGTATTCTCGATGCCAATCAGGGTGGAGTACAGACCCTCTTCAAACTGGATGAACTTCAGCAGGACGGGTTGTGGAACAAGTGCCTGTGGAGCCACCCCTGCCAAGCAGAACTGGTTGCAGACGGGTTGCCCTTCCTAGCAGTGGAGATGGGCCACATTGCTGTGCTAGGGCAAGGGGTCTGTTTGATGGCAAATGGGATGAAGGTGGGTGAGGTGAGCCAGTGGCTACGTCACGGCGAAGACCCCGACCAAATTAGCCAGGGGTTTCTCAATCTAGGCGATCGCCTCAAGTTGGACTATCTGCTGCTCGAACACCCCCCTGGTATCCATGAAAACGTCCTCCTGACCCTGGCCTTTGTGGATGTGTTGTTGCTCGTCCTGAAGATGGAGCAGCAAGATTATCAGGGGACTTCGGTCTTAATTGATCTGGCCCGTCGTCTATCGATTCCCGACCTTTGGCTAGTTCCCAATCAAGTCTCGGCTGAGTTTCAGTGCAAACAGGTACAACAGCGGTTGGAATCAACGCTGGGTGCTTCTGTTGCTGGTGTATTGCCCTTTACCGAAGATCTGCTGACCTTTGCCAGCCAGGGCATTTTCTGTCAGCAGTTTCCCAACCATCCGTGGAGTGTTGAGGTTGGGGCGATCGCCCAATGCCTAATTCACCCTCGCCGTGGAGCTTCATCTGTGGACACATCATCTGCTTCTCGTCAGCCAGAGTCTCATCCCCGCTCAGCCAGCGCTAAACTTGCGGGGCTGCGGATGCTCGATTTGTTGGCTCTCCCCGACCCCCAGCGGCGAACCCTCAACTGGATGCTGCGCC
This sequence comes from Synechococcales cyanobacterium M55_K2018_004, assembly GCA_015295905.1. Lineage (GTDB taxonomy): Bacteria > Cyanobacteriota > Cyanobacteriia > Elainellales > Elainellaceae > DVEB01. Next base: position 4,871 of record DVEB01000110.1, on the reverse strand, counting down.
AAGGCAGTGTGACGCTAGCCCAGATTGCCACTCAAACAGGGCAGGACTACGAACAGGTCAACGCCTTTCTTGCTTCTTTGGTGGAGCGTGGCTTCGTCAAAATCACTGAAACAGATGGTGAAATTCGCTATGTCCCAAATCTGGTAGCGCGACAAAGTGCTATTGGCCGTGATTTTTGGACACTGCTGGATCCCTGAGCAGATCTCCGGAAAGTTTGGCAATCTTTGCGGAAGTGATATCAGCGTGCATTGAACGATCGGGTGTGGCTGATTTGAGCACTGGTTAGTTGATAGGAAGATGTGCACAGCATATCCTCCCATCAACCAACCATACAATCTCCATACTGTACAATCTCCATACTGTCTCCCGAGTGTTCTGTAACTCCCCTCCTCAGCCCATTCGTCGATCTATCTGCCTTGCCCCTCCCTCACCCGATTGTCCATGGAAGTTTTGTTGAGTCGTCTGTTTCATCTTAAGGCGGGAGAAGTTAGTCTCCTGCTGGTTCTGGGGTTTGTGCTCTTTAGCAATTCCCTAGCCCAAAAAGTCTCAGAAATTGCCTCAATTAGTAATTTTCTCTCCAATGTTGGCCCACCCCAATTCCTGATTGTCTTGATCATCAGCAGCATAATTGGAATCGTCATGACAGGGCTGCAATCCCTCTTGGTCGACCGATTCGATCGTGTTTTGATAGTTCGTTATAGCAGCACGGGGCTGGCGATCGCCTTTATTCTATTGCGATTAATGTTTCTATTTCGATGGCCTGAATGGCTCAGCTATGGATTTTTTTATCTTCTTTCAGATCTGCAAATTATTTTCTTTCCGATGGCCTTCTGGGTTTTGGCAAATGATATTTTTGATGTTACGCAAAGTAAAAGAATCTTCCCTTTACTTGCCAGTTTAGGTTTTATAGGCAACTTGACAGGAATTGGAATTACAGCCATCTCTCCATTCATCTTCTTGAGGCTTTCCATCAAATCAGAAGAAATTTTGTTGGTGAATATCCTCATCTATTTTCTCGTGTCTGCTGTGTTGGAGTTAGGACTACGCCAGATTAGACTCCGCAAGACCTATCGAAAGCCAGAGACGATGAAGGAAACATTGTCAGAGGGGTGGAACTTTGTTAAAGATGTGCCTGCCTTTCGCCTACTCACCATTAGCATTGTGGCCACAATTGTTTGCGAGACGATCTTAGAATTTCACTTCTACACAGTCTCTGAACAAGCATTTCAAAATGCCAGTCACTATCAAACTTTTCTCAGTCTTTTCACCCTTGCTCGCACCCTGTTATATATCGCAATTCAGAGTTTTTTGACCCAGCGAATTATTGCCACAATGGATCTAAAAAACACATTTCTGATCCAGCCCATCTGTAGTCTCGTTGGCAGCTTTGTAATGCTTGGTGTGCCGAGTTTAATTGGTGGGGTCACAGGATTGGCACTTCAGAAATTGCCTCAATACACGATTGATGAAACGGCTCGTAAAGCCTTTCAGGGGTTAGTTCCGGAAGAACGACGAGGGCGCGTGAGTCTATTTATGGACAGCTACCTGTTTGCTGGAGGGGTGATCGGCGGAGCCATCATCACGGGGGTTTTTATCATCATTAGTCGCACGACCCAGGGAAGTTGGGCATTCTATGGCTACCTCGGTGCCAGTGTCGCCGCATCGTCAGTGGCTATCTGGGCCGTCTTTAAGGTGCGACAGGTCTACGACAGTAGCCTGCTCAATTGGCGTCTAAAGCGACGGCAAAGAGGCAAGAGTGTACTTGACAGACTGGAATTCTAACGGTGTATCTGCCGCGCTAAAGGACTATGGCCAATATGCATCATTCAAGTGTCAAGCACTATGCCTCAACTGCAAGCCGGCCTAGACCTAAGGCCCCTACCCCTAAATTAGGATGACCCAAATCGCCTGCGCCATTGTCGCAACCAGCACCTCCGTCCTTGAAGGAAAGGTATTCGTGATGAACTCGCTGCAAGTCCCCCCCAAACTTCAGAAAAAGAAAAACTTCTTCAGCCTGCGCTGGCGTTTGTTGATTGGCTTTACGCTCGTCTTTACTTCAGTGTTTGCAGGGGCCTACTACTGGTTCTATGCCTATACCACCGAAAAGGCCATCACTCGCCTCAAAGAAGACCTACGGAACACAGCGCTGGGAGTCGCAGAGGGGGTGGATGTCGAGGAGTTGCTGGCTCTCTATCAAGAGGGCGATCGCAATGCCGAGGGGTATTCTGACGACCCGCGTTACCACCGCCAGTTAAGTTGGTTTCAGACGTCGCAGAGCATTGCTCCCAACGTCTACCCCTACACTTTCATCATTGGTAAGCCGGAGCAAAACCGTCGCATTGGCAACATGGATCCCGAAGTCAAGCCGGGCGGATGGGAAACCATTTACCTGGTAGACATTTTGTGGAAGACAGACCTTGCCAGTCGTGCTCTCCCTTTCCTCACCTCTGGCAGTCCTTCGGAGTATGCCCTGCGTGCTTTTCAGGCAGGGAAGACCACTGACCGAGATCTTTACACGGATGAGTGGGGAAGTTGGATTTCTACCTACACGCCGCTACGGGACAAAACCGGTAAAGTTGTTGCAGTATTGGGGGCCGATATTGAAGCAGACTACGTGATTCAAGTGCAGCATGAAATCCGCGACCAAATCCTCGTTGCGTTTGGCATTACCTACAGCACCCTGTTTGTGTTGGTCTTTATCGTATCGGGTGTGTTCACCAAACCACTGAACCGTTTGACCCATGCCGCAGAGAACATGAGCGAGGGGAACTACGATCAGGATCTTTCGGGATTGACCAAGAGCAAGGTTGAAGACGAAATTTCAACTCTGGCGCATGTGTTTGAAATCATGGTGAGCAAGGTTCGCCAACGGGAGGAAAGCCTGAAGCAGCAGGTGGCCGACCTGAAAATTGAGATTGACCAAGCGAAACGGCAGAAGCAGGTGAGTGAAATTGTTGATACTGATTTTTTCCAAGATCTGGTGGCGAAGGCGCGGAAGATGCGCAGCAAAGCCGGTAGAGTCCCTGAAGCAACGGTGATAGCCGAGGCTTCAGGTCTAGCAGGTGCAGTTCCCCTAGGGGAGGAACCACCCTCCCCTGAAACCACCGCCTTTGACACTGTGATCACTGGCGAACCTGTTGTTTCCTAGGATACGCGCTCGGCTTTCGAGATCGCTTGAAGCGTTGATGCTTGCAACCGCGTCTTATCCCAATGCCCAAAAATAGGGCACAGATGGGCGTCAAGGGGGTGTTGCCTCCTTGTGGGGGCATGATCTCCCCCTTGCCATCCGAGCTGTCGTGAGAGTCTGAAGAATTGGTATTAGCCTCACGCTGGGTTGAGGTCTTCCTGTCTACTATGGTGCTACGCGCTCATAAGGTAAAACACATTTTGTGGGAAACCCCGCTGCGTGGGGGTTCCCACAAAATGCGTTGTCCTAACCTAGGTGTGTAACCCGATAACGCGAATTCTAGAGACGTTGAACCCCTGGCTGTTCCAAACGCGACGTGCTCAAACCAGCTAAATTAGTCATGCCTGTCAATGCAATACATCAGATCCCCCAGGTGGTGATCTCGAATACTCTGGAAACGAATGCAACTTTCCTTAACCGTGCTAGTGATGTTGCGGAGCGCGATCGCCTGTTTCGGTTATTCCGGGTAGCGGGGGAGCGTACCTTACTTTGGGGGCGCGATCGCAAACTAGTCTTCACTGACCTGCCGGTTGACTCCGCCCATCTGGAATACGTCCGCTCAACCCTGGGTTACACCGAAACCGAAAGCATCGCTCCCACAGAACCCTCTGCATCGTTGTGTCGCGACATTGTGCGAGAGCCTGCTCTGTTCCAGAGATTAGTGGACTATGCCGGTGAAGCTTGTAGTGTCGAAATTCTCCCCTTTGCCACCACGCCTCCCCTGCTAGAACTCGTCGCCGTGTTGCAACAGCACGGCATCACGGTGCATCTTCCAGAAAGTCCGGCTCCTGCCGCTCTCTGGCTGAAGGACTACGCTCAGACGAAGGCGGGGTTTCGCTCGCTGGTCAGCCAGTGGTTGGGAGCAGCAGTGCTACCAAGCGGTGGAACTGTGGGCAACGTGGCGGCGGCAGCGGCGATCGCTCACTCTCTCTGCCAGCGTCAGCAAGCCTGCATCATCAAGCCCAACCTGGGATGTCTGGGGATTGGTCACGTCGTTTTGCACCCCCAAGAGGTGTCTAGCCCGGCTGCAATCCTAGATACGCTGCACCACAACCCATTTTTCCTGGATGACCTGCTAGTGGTCGAAGAATGGATCCCCTCCAGGCAGCACATTTCTCCTGCCGTTGAGTTGTTTGTCCCACCGTTGGGGACAGGTGAACCGCAGCTCACCCACCTGTGTAACCAACTCTTGCAGGATGGGACGCATTACATTGGTGAATTAGTCAGCCGCGAGTGGTTGCTGACGGACTGGGGCAAGGCCCTGGCGGAGTACGGACTGGAAATTGCCCGACGAATGCAAGGGCTAGGTTATTGTGGGCGCTTTGATCTGGATGCCATCGTGGGGGATAGCGGTAGGGTTGCGCTCTTGGAAATGAATACCCGTCGCACTGGCGGTACGCATGTCCACGAGGTTGCTACGTTTCTGCGCGGAAATCGCTACCTCGAAGACGTAGTTTTACTGAGCCAAACCTCTGCCAGCAGTGGTTATATTTCTGAGGCAAACGAGTTATTGGCTGTACTAGCAGACCTGCTCTATCCTGCTCCGGCATCCACTCCCGCCCAACCCTCAGGGGTCGTGCTGACTCACACGGGTGCTTTGCCGATGCATCGATTTGGATACCTCATCCTAGCCCCTACGACTGCTGCCGCCCTGGAGTTGCAACACACGGTGCAGACTCGACTA
>DVEB01000179.1 GCA_015295905.1 Synechococcales cyanobacterium M55_K2018_004 | reverse complement strand
CGACAAACTGCTACTTTACAGACGGACTCTGTATGAGAAACATTTTTTCGTAGGTCAATAATGTAAAAAGCGTGTTGTGGGCACCCCCGCGCCGTGGAGTTGCCCACAACATGCTTTGTCCTCACCTATGCGTGTAGCGCGCTATATCAGTTTGGGGGCAACCGGGCTTTCCTGAAGAAGAGATGATGAAGCCAGGAGGATTCCGTATAAAGTTTTGGCTTGATCGCTCGCTGAAATGGTTGAACGACGCTTAGAGTCGCTACGCTTCAGAAAGCAGCAAAACGAAGTTGCACGGCTGAAAAAAAATCCCTCAGCAAGGGAGTTCCATGCTAAGGGATTTTGAATCAGGGTGCATCTACCACTCCATTTATCGATCGCTCACAGAACGCATCCGGAAGTTTTTTCAGTTGGAAGAGACTTTATGAGGAGCAGCAATCGAGCAATGGCGAGCCATGTCTCTCAGCCTGAAATTTCGCAGCACCCGATCCGCTAGGAAAGATTTGCAACTTTTTCTTCAGCCATCTCGTCAGATCAGGAAAATCTACCCACAAGTTTTTTCTCTGCTTCCCTGGAATTGCTTCAACTCTGTAGTGTCGGTTCCCGATGCTCACCCGGTTGATCGTCCCAGACGGTTTGCATGAAAACCAAGCTTCACTGAGCATTTGACTCTCTTGCAGAGAGTCATTCACCTTGCTGCAAGAACGTCAATTGCCGCGATCGCAGGTGAGGGCTGCTTCCCCCCGGCAATGCCCGAATCTGGAAACTTATCATAGAAATCATAGAAATCAGGTTCCCTGTGACTGATGAAACCGGATTTGTCGTTATTCCCGTTGTAGTGACAGCCAATGTTGCGTTCAACAATGGGTATGGGGACTCTAGGATCACCCCCAGTGAGCAGCCTGGGGCATCATCAGTCCAGAGCGGAACCCTGGCATCAGGAGTGTGCAAAAACCGTGACCCAGGAGTTTCATCTCTCAGTAACCCCCGTTGGGAATGACGAATACTTAGTCCGTACCGAAAAAGTAGCGCCTGGAGTGCCCCTTGCCGAAGAACAATTGGTTTGGACGGTGGACGAGTGGCTGGCGCAAGCCCGCTCTTTAATGAGTGACCCTCTGCTGGGGCTGTTGCAGGGGCATGGCGTGGCCAGAATTGGTGGCTACGAAATTCCTCGCTCCTACCTGGGCGATGACCTCGACCCTGATAGTGTGCCTCCCAGCACACTGGTTGAATTGGGGCAACGATTTTATCAAGCGCTCTTTCAGGGCACCCTGCGCGATAGCTGGATGACGGCTCAAGGGATTGCCCAGCACCGGGGAGAGATGCTACGGCTACGCTTAGGGCTAAAGGGCAACAAGCTGCCCCGCTTACCTTGGGAAGTGTTGAATGCGGGTGAGAAGGAGGGCATCCAGTCCCTGCGTCGTCCGATTGCAACGGGGACGGATACGGTCTTTTCGCGCTACCAACCGGGAATCACTCTATTAGAGGGGCGATCGCCTGCTGTCATCGAGCCGGGCCAACCTGTCCGCATCCTCATGGTGATCGCCGCTCCCACCGACCAGGAGCGGCTAGAACTGCACAACGAAGCCATTCACCTACAGGAAGAGTTAAACCATCCGGCCGGGCTAGCGACCAGAAGTGCATCAACGCTGCACCCCAACCTGCAGCTCACGATATTAGAGCAACCAGGCCGGGCTGAACTGACCCAGGCGCTCGAGCAGGGGCGGTTCCATATCCTGCACTATGCTGGCCACAGCAATCTGGATGTGGCAGGTGGCGCACTTTACTTGGTGAACCAGCGTACCGGACTGACGGAGACCCTGAGTGGCGATGACTTGGCTGGACTGCTGGTGAATAATGGCATTCGGATGGCGGTGTTTAATTCCTGCCGGGGTGCCCACACTGCGGCTATGAGTGAGCACCAGGAAGAGCGTAACCTGGCTGAAGCCCTTGTCAAGCGGGGGATTCCAGCGGTGTTGGCAATGGCCGAAAGAATTCCTGACAATGTGGCCTTGACTCTAACTCGTTTGTTTTACCGCAACCTGAAGCAGGGATATCCCATTGATCTAAGCCTCAGTCGTGCCCGCCAGGGTTTGATCTCGGCCTACGGTTCTGACCAACTCTACTGGGCACTGCCGATTCTTTATCTACATCCAGAGTGTGACGGCTTTTTGCGACCGGCTCAGGGGGTTGCCCCTCCTGGAGGGACTCGCCCCATCGGGCTTGCGGCTTCAGTCGTGGCTCCTTCCCTTCCCCCGCCCACACTAGCTGGTGAAATGCCTAGCTATCATCTGCTCGCTGATGCAGGCTTGGAGACAGATGTGGATCTGGCCATCATTCACAGAGCAGTCCTGGAGGAAGCAGATGGGCCAGACTGGAGTCCTTCCGCTGGCGAGGAAATTACCTGGGAACGTTTGGTTGAAGCATCTACACCGTTCACCCATGCTGGGGCTGGTCATCGCGGGCAAGCGGATGCACACACAACGCTGCCGCCCTCCAACGGTGGGAGCGAGGATTTGAGCGCGGATGATCAGGCTGGGGCGATCGCCGACCTCCTTAAGGAATTGGCCCCCTCCTCCTCGGTCACAATCGCCGATCTCGATCCAGACCAAGCTCGCCTACTGCATCAGCCCCCATCGGCTCAGCCTGTGCCCCAGGAGACCCGTGCGCTGGCTGGGCTGGCGAACCAATCCTCAGACTTTGCAGTCGCCCCCTTGGTGAGCAGTCGCGCTGGGATGCCGCCGCAACCTGACACGCCCTCGGTTCAACCCCCGACTTCGGTGGCTGGTTCGACCCCAGAGACTCCGATTCCTCAGATCCCAGTTGCCCAAGCTGCTGTTCCACAGCCCACTGCTGCCCCTCCTGCCGCCAATGGCTTTAACGGTCGCTATCTGCTGTTGCCTCTGCTGGGAGCAGGGATCATGGCGATCGCGATTGTCTTGGCCCAGTGGCTTCCCACACTCAACCGCCCATCAGCACCAAGTAATGGCTCTCCGGCAGTCCAGACTGTGACCGCCGTGCCGCAAAATTGGCAGCACATTGATATCAATACCGCCAGCGACGATACGCTGGTGGGAACGGCAACCCTGCTCATTCAGCAAAACAAACTCGATGATGCCAGTCAGTTTATTGAGGCATTGCTGAACCGAAACTCCCTCAAGGCCGCGGAGACTGCTCTAGGAGCGGTGACTGCCGACCAAGTCATGAATCCAGTCTTTAACTTCCTGCGGGGGCGTATGGCGTGGCAATTTCGGCAGCAGGGCAACACCGACTATTCACTAGATGGCGTGCAACGAGACTGGCAGTGGGCACTGCGGGGGGAGCCTGGTTCCGTGCAGTATCGCAACGCGCTGGGATTTGCCTATCTGGAGGACAACCGCCCGATTGATGCAATCCGTGAGTGGTGTACGGTGATCTCACGCAGCATCCCCCTCTCTGGTGGAGAGAGCCTCATCCCGCCAGGTGTCGCTACGGGTGGGCTGAACTGTCCCCTACCCAAATCGGTGGTCACCGATCCCAACTTACTCACCGCCTATGCGGGGATTGCCCTGGCCCTCAACCAGGCAGCCCTCGACCCGCAGTTCAGAAATCGGCCAGAGCTACCCCAGCAGGCGATCGCCCTGTATCGCGTCGTGATGCTGAGTGATCCCACGAATTTTGAGATCAATGCTTTGCAGCAAAACTGGCTCTGGACGAAGACCGCCATCCAACGTTGGCAGGCGCTTGGCTCCCTAAACCCCAACGCTCTGCCCTAGCAGCATGGCTCAAACGACAGTTTTTGGGGCAAGCACCTGACCGCCATCCCAAAACCCTTGCTGTTCCGCATGCGGCGCGTGCGGAACAGCAAGGGTTTTAGCGCCGAATTCACGTTAGCCTAGATGGGCGATCGCCCCTTTAGGCCGCCGGTTCGCTGGAACCAGAGGTAGCCTGACGCAGATTGGTCTTAATCTGCTCAATCATGGCCGGGTTGGAGATTTTTCCGCCGACTTGAGCCTCAAATCGAGCCGTGTTGTCAGCATCATCCAGGTAAGTAGGATCAATGCTTAAGACCTTCGTGGCATAGGTTTGAATGCAACGGGCTTCTAGCTCAGAGACATTCTGGGTAGTTAGGGCAGCAATGGGCACGTGGAAAGACTTGACGGGTTGGCCTGCTGCATCCAGAAAACAGTCTCCGATTAGCAAGGTACGGAGGACATCATTGATGGGCGTTGCATTAATCGGCCCACCCGATCGGTTGGGATCGGTCAGAGTCTGGATCAGGTCGTTCTTAATGTCGTAGCAACTTAGCGGCAGGGGAAGCGCTTGCAGCCGCTGGATTAATGTTTCTAGGATGGTGCGGCGGTGCTGACGAGCGGGCTTGAGCTTGGCCTGACTGAGGGGCGTAGACACCGAGGCTCCGAGCGGAGAGGATGGAGGAGGGCTAGTGGCGATCGCCCCAGTGCCAGGGCTGTGGGTCTGAGCTGCTACTGCTGGCAGAGAGGCTAAGGCAACTCGCAGCCGGGGGATCAGCGTGTCTTGGTTGGCAACCGTAATGCTCCACATCTCGGTGCGAGCTTCTGCTTGAGTTTCTGGCAGATTCAGCACCACCATCAGCGCACTGTCTTTCGGCACACCTAAGATTGCCCCCCGGTTGGAGTATTGCTCAATGTACTGATCAAAGCTTTTGCCTGCCTTGCACTCAATCCAGAGCGGGTGTCCTTGCACCAAGTAAAATAAGTCCAGTTCATACTCATCTTGGTTTGGGAAGATCACCTCGGCATTACTGATCACTTCGTAATGGTAGCCATGCGTTTTTAGGAACGATGCAGTCTGGTGATGGATGAACCGCTCAAACCAATCTCCAAAAAAGAAGCGAGTAAATTCTTCGCGCCGGTGGGGCGTGAGGTTGATGATCTTCTCGTTGTCAGAGTAATCGTAGTTCGCAACACAGCCATATTTTCTTAGCAGCGAACCAAAGGTCGTGTTGATGCGGATGTCTTCCTGGCTGCGGTGATACAACGGAAAGAAAAACTGCTTACCCACCCGGGCATGGTTCATGATCTGACGATGAAACGCCTTCAGCGTGTCGTAGTGCTCTCCCAGATAAAAAGCCACCTCATCTAGCCCCCGGTCAAGGGCAGAACCGCCGAATTTACGATGATTTTTAACGATCACCTGGTGTTCCTTCAACCAGGCGATCGCCTCCCTAGGTTCAGGCATTTCGGGCAGTGGCTTAGGCTGGACAGCGGTGAGCAGTTTGGCCGGGGCTGCCTCCGCTCTCGGGACAGGGGTCGCCGCAAGGGGTGTTTCAGCAGCAAGATCAAGAGAGGCAGTGGCCTCTGTTGTCCTCAAACTCGCCTGCAAGATCAACAGTTGTTGATCTAGAGTTTGCAGTTGTTGCTTCACCCCCTTCATCTGATCTTGCACAGACTGCTGCTGCCGTCCTAGGCGTGTCAGCGCTTCACTCAACTCCTGCTGGGTCTGCTGCAGCGACTGCTCAACAGGAAGCAGCGATGCTGCCAGCAGAGACGGTAGATTCTCTTCCAGGGACTGTTGAAAGGTCTGAGCATCCAGGGAGGGGGGCGGATGCAGCAGTGCTGTGATGGCGGGAGAGGTCAGGGAGGCTTCGACGGCGTTGCGGATGTGAAGGAGAGCCTGTTGTTGCGATCGCCGCTCCTGCTGGCGGCTGAGCAGCGCACTGCCCACCGCTCCCGTAGTGCCCCCTGCCACGGCGATCGCCCCAGGCTGGTTGGGCCATAGAAGTGCAGCAGCTCCCAGTGCCGCCACGGTCATTGACCCAACCCCAAACCCGTCCAGTAGCCACCGTTGCATGCTTCGGTATAGTTCAGCAACCTAACATCACAAAGCCACACACCTGCCTCGGCAGATCTCCGATGAGTCATGTCTAGCTCTGTACACAGGTATAACCCATGTTTACCGCTTCAGCGAAGGATTGGTTAGGATTCCTTGGCCAGGAGCCGTGAGAAATCGAACCTGTCGAACTCGCATTTTCTTAAGTTTTCTTGAATTTCTTCTCGAATTTACTCTAAAGTTGATAAGCCTGGTTAATCTCCCTGGGCCAATGTGCCCCGAGGAGACGAATTCTCATAACCAATTTCACTAACTTTCGAAAGATTTGATAGTAGATTGGTATGATAAACGCAAGATTTCCCTGCATTGCAACTTCCCATCCTCTTGATCAATGAACACCGTAAATCCTTTCGCAAATTCTGGAGTAAACTCTGGGCTACACTTGGGTCAAGTTCGCGATGCGAAAAGTGCCTACGAAAAAGAGCCTGGGAGTAACGAGATTGTGCCAAGCAATGTAGCCAGAATCAAGGTCATTGGCGTCGGTGGAGGCGGATGTAATGCAGTCAACCGAATGATCGCCAGTGAGATCAGTGGCGTTGAATTTTGGTCTGTCAACACAGACGCGCAAGCTTTAATTGGGGCCGCTGCAGATAACCGTTTGCAGGTGGGTCAGAAGTTGACCCGTGGCTTAGGTGCTGGCGGTAACCCAGCAATTGGGCAGAAAGCTGCTGAGGAATCTCGTGATGAGATTGCGGCGGCCCTGGAAAATGCTGACCTCGTTTTTATCACTGCAGGTATGGGTGGTGGCACTGGTACAGGGGCTGCTCCTATTGTGGCAGAGGTCGCCAAAGAGGTTGGTGCTTTGACGGTGGGCGTGGTGACTCGGCCCTTTACCTTCGAAGGTAAGCGTCGTATGACTCAGGCTGAAGAGGGAATTGCAGCACTGCAAAGTCGAGTTGACACCCTCATCATCATTCCCAACGACAAATTGTTGTCTGTTATCTCTGAACAAACTCCCGTCCAGGAAGCCTTTCGAGTTGCGGATGACGTGCTGCGTCAGGGCGTTCAGGGCATCTCCGACATTATCACTATCCCTGGGCTGGTCAATGTTGACTTTGCAGACGTGCGGGCGGTTATGGCAGATGCAGGCTCTGCGCTGATGGGAATTGGCGTTGGTTCTGGCAAGTCCCGTGCCCGGGAAGCCGCTATGACTGCCATCTCTTCTCCGCTGCTAGAGTCTTCCATTGATGGTGCTCGTGGAGTCGTTTTCAACATCACTGGGGGCCACGACCTGACTCTCCACGAGGTAAATGCTGCGGCTGAGATTATTTTTGAAGCGGTTGATCCAAATGCCAATATCATTTTTGGGGCAGTCATTGATGAGCGGCTGCAAGGGGAGGTCCGCATTACTGTGATCGCAACTGGTTTTGCAGCAGAGGCAGCGCCAGCCCAGACCAGCTCACGAGTTGCCCCGATTAAGCGGTCAGTCAATCCTCCAACCATGGGGTCAGTGTCATCAACTCCTCCCATGGAACCTCGCACGACAACTAAGCCAGGGCTAGATATTCCTGAGTTCTTACAACGTCGTCGTCCAACGCGCTAGGGTTCAAGTGTGGCCGTAGCCATCTACGCTGGCACAAGCTAGATGGGGAATGTCTTTGTTGGGGGCAAAGCCCCCGTATCTTCCCCTTTGTCTTACCAGATTGGCTAGCGTTCTAAGGTTATGGCGCTACGTGCTCATGCTGTAAACAGCGTTTTGTGGAACCCCCGCGCAGCGGGGGGGGCCGCAAAACGCTGTGTCCTAACCTATGCGTGTAGCGCTATATTTTGTAGTTAACGTGAATTTGGGATACGCTAAAACCCTTGCTTTTCTGTGCGCGTTGCGCACGGAAAAGCAAGGGTTTTGGGGCACTGCGTCCGGCGTGGTGCCCCTAAAGTTTTGGGTTTCCGACCGCGTCGTGCACAGACCATCAAGGATTTCAGCATATCCGGAATCCACGTTACGTTAGCTGGATGTCGGACTGTTAAGAAAGTCTTAAAAAAGATAATCAGTCGTTCAAGCCCTCTGTCAGTCATGGGCTGCGCTGTGCTGCGGAACAAGTGACTCAGAAGTCGCCATTTTCAAAGACTTCGACTTCCTACAGATTTTTTCTAGAGACACCCGCTGAAGGAACTGTTACAATAGTAAATATTACAATACATTACATACATTTAAGAATGGTCTTTATCTTACTTATCGTTATAGGCTTGGTTGCCTGGGCGCTCCATCTCATGGAGGAAGCCGCTCAGCAGCGCGAATTTTCTCTGATGCTGGCTGGCTTTCTGGTGTCTGTCGCAGCAGCAGGGCTAGTGGCCGTCTATTTTTTAATGAACCATTACGTAGGTTACATGACTCAGTCAGAGCATAATTTTGCAGCACTGAAAGCATCCTACGGTTATACAGATATGCCAATCGAATGGTACGTTGAGCCGGATCTGGAAGGGGCGATCGCTACAGACCTCTATCCAGACTTCCCCTCAAAGCGTTCGAATCCTTAGGAAGTTTGGGTGTTTCTTAGCGTGTCATGATTGGGTGAGTTGCGGGCCCAGCCCGCAACTCACCCAATGATTATTCGCATCCCACTACCGAAATTTTTACTTGATGAGAGATTTTCACTTAAATCACGTGAATTCGGCATCAGCTGAAACCCCTGTTTTTCTGTGCGCGTCGCGCACGGAAAAGTAAGGGGTTTGGGGCACCGCGCCCGGCGCAGTGCCCCAAACCCCCTTAACCAGAACTGACGTTAAATCGTGTATCCACTGTAGATTCTGGGGGGCTTGCACAACAGATTCTGGGGGTCTTGCACAACTCACTAGATCGATTCCTCACATGGCCTTGGCATCAAGGGCTTTATGCTTCCCTTACAACAGCTTCAACGAAGCTTTTTTTTGCCAAAGGAAAACCGTCCTGACTGCGATGGCCCATTGACGAAGAGTGACGTGGTAGATGCACCCTGATCAAATCCCTGGCCAACGGCTAGGGATTTTTTTTCAATCTTGATTTGGTCAATCCTTAAACCCTGCTAAAGATGTGACCTGGTGAGTTGAGAAAGACGGTTAGATAGGAGTATTGCCCCTTCATAGTCCGTTCCCCATGTCACCCCTTGTGCTCCCCCCAGACGACTTGCCGCCGCTGCAGGCAACCGTTCAGGATCATCGGTTAATGCAGCAGCTTGAAGATTCTGTGAGCCGGTGTTTCTATGAGGCGTGTGATGGGGTCACACAGTCTCTATTGGTGAGTTGTGAGTGGCATGTCACCCTGAACGCCGGTACCCCAACGCTGGTGATTCACTGTCAAGACCAGACTAGCAATTGGCGAGTGCTCAACAACATCACGGCGATCGCCACCCATCTGGCTCACCTGGCAAAGCACGCCAAAATCCGCGTCTGCCCTCCCAGCGAACTGGGCACCCCCTTTGAAATGCGGGTCGATGAAATCTCGCTGTATTGAATCTCGCTGTATTGAACTGTATTGAATCAGATATTGAACGATACTACCCAAGGGCTGGAGATGCACGAACTGGGGATTACACAGAATATTGTGGCGATCGCTCTGGAACATTCTCAGGGGGCGAAGGTGCGTCGCATCACCTTAGAGATTGGCAAACTTGCGGCCATCCTGCCTGATGCCATCCAGTTTTGCTTTGACATTTGTGCCCAGGGCACCGATCTGGCAGATGCTCAACTGGAGATCTTGGAAATTCCAGGGCTGGCTCGCTGTCGTCACTGTGGCGAGGATGTGCCCCTCGACCAGCCCTTCGGTGTGTGTAGATGTGGCAGTTGTGATTTAGAGGTGATTCAGGGGCAAGAATTGAACATTAAGCAACTGGAGTTGGAAACCGTATGTGTGTAACCTGTGGTTGCTCCGATGATGCAGACGTAACGCTGACCCATTTTCATGGGGAGGAAGTTGGTTCCTCTAAGACTGAAGCCATCCCTGGTCAAGGGATATCTTCTGACGTCACCCACGAACACACCCACACACTGCCCGATGGCACGGTGGTCACCCATACTCATCCTGGTCACACGAACCATCCTCACGTACACTATGCCCACACAGCTCATCCCCACACTCATCTAGCTCACCCAGAGTTTCACCACTCTGGCAATGAAACCAGCCATGGGGGGGGAAATGGTCATGGTCATGGGGCGATCGCTACCCTCAGCAACGGTGCCCAACTACACGCGCAGATGCACGGCACAACACTCGCCCTAGAGCAAAACATTCTGGCTAAAAATGACCGCATTGCCGCTGAAAACCGGGGCTGGCTGAAGGGACGCAACACCCTGGCTCTCAACTTGGTCAGTTCACCCGGTGCTGGCAAAACCACACTGTTGGTGCGAACCATCTGCGATCTGAGGGAGGAGTTGCCCATCAGTGTGATTGAAGGCGACCAAGCGACTACCCATGATGCCAACCGCATCCGTGAGACAGGCTGTTCGGTCGTGCAGATTAACACGGGCACTGGCTGTCACCTGGAAGCTGCCATGGTGGAACGGGGCCTCCAGCAACTCAACCCTCCCCTCAATTCGGTGGTGATGATCGAGAATGTGGGGAATCTGGTCTGTCCTGCCCTGTTTGACCTAGGAGAACGGGCTAAAGTTGTCATCCTCTCAGTCACGGAAGGTGAAGACAAACCGATCAAATATCCCCACATGTTTCGCGCCAGTGAGATTATGATCTTGACCAAAATTGACCTCCTGCCCTACGTGCCGTTTGATGTGGAGCAGTGTATTCAGTATGCTCGTCAGGTTAATCCAAGGATTCGTGTGTTTCAGGTGTCTGCGAAAACGGGCGAAGGGCTGGAACCCTGGTATGGTTGGCTGCGGGCAATGAATCTCAGCCGGGAATACTGAGCGCATGAACTCACTGTTGTTGCAAGCCCTGTTGCTGAGGAACGTGAATTCGGAATAAGCCGAAACCTTTGCGTTTTCCTGGGTGGTGCCCCAACACCTGCTTAACTCGAACTGACGTTCTCTGAGGTATAGTGCTACGTGCTCATGACGTAAAACGCGTGTTGTGGGAAACCTCACTGTGCGGGGGGGGGCACAACACGCTTTGTTCTAACCGATGCGTGTAGCGCTATATTTTTCCCTATATTTTTCCATTGTTGCCGGTGGGAGTCGTTCACTTTAAAAACGCCAAAGCCCTCTCACTGAGAGGGCTTTGGTTCATCGGAGCGGCGGGATTTGAACCCACGACCCCTACTACCCCAAAGTAGTGCGCTACCAAGCTGCGCTACGCCCCGATGTGCTTTATGAGGGGCTTAACAAATATAGCATACGAGCAATGCAATTTTGGAGTTTAGATTTTGGATTTTGGCTTAGGGTGCCCTGCTCATTCGTTAGCTGGGGAGGAAATTGGGTTGTAGAGGGTGTCGCGTTGCTGAGGAGGGCGTCCGAGAGAGCGGATAGCGGCTCGCAACTCGTCGGGAGTTTTGCTGGTGCCTCCCTGGGCACCGGCCATTGTGGTGATGTGTTCCTCCATGAGAGTGCCGCCAAGGTCATTGCAGCCCCAGGTGAGGGCAGTGGTGGCCCCTGCCAAGCCTAGCTTGACCCAACTCGGCTGGTGGTTAGGAATGACGCTGCCCAAAAAGAGGCGGGCAACAGCAGTCAGCAGCAAGCAGTCTGACAGCACAGGTTGGTCGCGGCCTACCCGTCGCCGTAGGGGTTTGGGGGCTTCCTGGCCGATGAAGGGCAGCAGGATGAATTCGGTGATGTGGGCAGCGTGATGTTCCAGGGAGTGTTTTTGTAGCGATCGCACCAGTCCTAAATGGCGCATCTGCTGTACGGGAGTTTCGATGTGGCCGCACAGCATCGTGCTGGTGCTGGGCATCCCCAGTTGATGGGCCGTGTTGACGATCTCTAGCCACGTTGCAGTATTGATCTTTTCAGGACAGAGAATTTTTCGCACCTCGTCATCGAGCACCTCTGCCGCTGTCCCCGGCATGGAACCCACGCCCGCTTCTTGGAGGGCCGCGATTACGGCTGCGTAGCTGAGGTGGTCTTCCCGGGCAATGAATTGCACTTCCTGGGGGGAAAAGGCGTGCAGGTGTAGGTCGGGAAACTGGGCTTTGATGGTGCGGACAAGGCGGACATAATAATCGAGCGATCGCCCATGCAACTTGGCCTTCGGGTTTAACCCTCCTTGCATACAGATCTCTGTTGCCCCTGTCTGCACCGCTTCTGTGGCTTTCTCCAGAATCGCAGCTTCGTTGAGCCAGTAAGCACCAACCTCGCCTTCATCGCGACGAAAGGCACAAAAGCTGCAATGCTGTTCACAGATATTGGTGTAGTTGATGTTGCGGTTAATGACGTAGGTGACCGTCTCACCCACCTGCTGCTGGCGCAGTTGATCCGCTGCTGCACGAATGGCGGCGATCGCCCCTGGTGCTGTTTGCTGGAGGAGTAGGACTCCATCGGTTTCCGTCATTTCCTGCCCTGACAACACCGCATCCAAAATTGCGTCTACCGTTCGAGTTACCGTCCCAGTCATCACCGTTTCATCGAAAGAGGACTTTCTTATTGTGACAAAGAGCAAAGACTTTCCAGGCGCAGATAATTAAGAGGTTGTCCCCTCACGCGTCCTATCCTCTGTTAAGTATGTCGTTTCCCTCCCATGACCAGCTACGCTCTGCTGACATGTCTTTACGGCAAGCACGCCAGGCTGCGGGGAAGGCCCTGCGCCAAACTGTACCGCGATCGCTCCATCGTGACTGGCACCCCCTCAGCGATCGCCCTGATCCCCTGGAATTACTGAAAAAATCCAATCAGCAGCGCATTCCAGACTTGATTCCTATTCGGCATTGGCGGATGATGCAGTCTCCGTTTGCCTTTATGCGCGGCAGTGCCCTAATCATGGCAGCAGATTTGGCTACGACGCCGACAACGGGCATTCAAGTGCAAGCCTGTGGCGATTGCCACTTACTGAACTTTGGCGGGTTTGCCACGCCCGAACGCAATCTTATTTTTGACCTGAATGATTTCGATGAAACCCTGCTTGCCCCTTGGGAGTGGGATGTCAAACGGTTGGTCACCAGTTTCATCCTGGCTGGTCGAGCCTTGCAGTTGTCGGATCGGGCTAGTGCGGAAGCGGCCCTAGCGGCGGCACAGGCCTATCGATTGGCGATCGCCCACTACAGCCAAATGCGCACCCTGGAGGTGTGGTATGCCCGACTGGATGCCCATTTGCTGATTGAGCACGCGCCCGATGAAGACACCCGCAAACACTGGGAAAAAATGGCCGCCAGAGCCTTTAACCGCACGCTCGACCAGGCTGTCGCACAATTGACCGAAGTGGTAGAGGGACAGCGCCGCTTCATTGACAATCCACCGCTGATCTACCATCCGCCCAATCAAGCCGAGTATTTTACCCAGATTAGCGATTTGTTTGAGCAATATCGCGATACCCTTCAGGTCGATCGCCAGTTTTTGCTCGATCGCTATCGCCTAGTGGATGTGGCTTTGAAGGTGGTGGGGGTGGGTAGTGTGGGCACCCACTGCGGCGTTGCCCTGTTGCTAGACGCTAACAACGACCCGCTATTACTGCAATACAAAGAAGCCCGCCCCTCAGTCCTGGAACCCTACGCGGGCAAGAGTCCCTACCCCCACGAAGGACAGCGCATCGTCAGCGGCCAGCGGTTGATGCAGGCAGCTAGCGATATCTTTCTCGGTTGGACAACCAACGTGGAAGGGCATGACTTTTACTTCCGGCAACTGAAGGACATGAAAACCGCCATCAAGCTGAAAGGAATGTCTGCCCGCAGTCTAGAGGATTATGCCGAGATTTGTGGCGCTGCTCTGGCCCGCGCCCACGCCCGCACTGGCGATTCGGCTCTGATCAGCGGCTACCTGGGCAAAAGCGATGCCTTTGACCAGGCGGTGACGGATTTTGCCGTGGCCTATGCGTATCAAGTGGAGCAGGATCATCAACGGCTGGTGGAAGCGATCCAATCCGGACAGCTTGAGGCAAAAGCGGGTGTAGCTTAATCACGTCAGTTCTGGTTAAGAGGGGTTTGGGTCACCGCGCCTGGCGCGGTGACCCAAACCCCTTGCTTTTCCGTG
>DVEB01000198.1 GCA_015295905.1 Synechococcales cyanobacterium M55_K2018_004 | reverse complement strand
CGTGCGC
Organism: Synechococcales cyanobacterium M55_K2018_004; assembly: GCA_015295905.1. Classification (GTDB taxonomy): domain Bacteria; phylum Cyanobacteriota; class Cyanobacteriia; order Elainellales; family Elainellaceae; genus DVEB01. The sequence continues at coordinate 13,931 of DVEB01000198.1, read as the reverse complement.
GCCGCGCACGGAACAGCAAGGGTTTCAGCTTATCCCGAATTCACGTTATGACAGCAAGTTGTGACAGCATATCCAGACATAGGCTTTTGTACTGGGGGGGCGCTCAGCCTCAGGAGGTCTTTCAAGTGCAGGGATTAACAGCCCCCGGTACTGGCACGGGTGCATGTCACGTTTGCCCTCACCCTAAATCCGTCTCCCAAGCTGGGAGAGGGACTTTGAGAGGCTCGGCTCCCCTGCTCCCAACTTGAGAGCAGGGGCTGGGGGATGAGGGCCTGCAAAGGTGGCATGCTCTCAGGGGGGGGCACTGGGTTGAGTGCGGATGCAGAGGTCACAACAAACAGGTTCTTTGCTAGAAGGGAATTTCGTCATAATCCACGGGATCACTGCCGCCTGTGGGATAGACAGGTGCTTTTGTCGTGGTGGGTTCCGATGCTTTTGGTTTGACGGCAGGAGTGGAAGTGGAGGTACGATTGGGTGCAGCGGCGCTAGGTGCCGGTGGGGTTCCTGATACCGGAGTTGCCGTGACAGTCGTCAGTGATGCATCCACACCGATGCGATGGATACGGGACGCAGTCAGTTCTGCGCGCTTCTCCTTAAAACCTTCGGGACGGTCAACGGTGTTCATGCTCAGACGACCTTCGATGATGACGCGATCGCCCTGGTGAAAATTGGCCTGAATTTCTTGTGCCAACCCTCCCCAGCCGACCACCTTCAGGCGAGCCGGGGGATCTTCGGGGCGACTACCGGGAAACTCAACCATCATCTCCGCCACTTGCATCTGATTATCGGAGGTATAGCGCAGCTGTGGCTCCTGAATAATTTCCGCCATCAAGATGCAATTGTTCATAACCCTTGACTCTCCTGCTTAGCTCGCCTGACCCATTGGGAAACCGCCCCAAGTAGTTCAATTGTACTCAAAAAAGTGGACATCCCACTTCCGTGATCCTCCTAATCTATCGCATCTACCCTACTTCAGACTCAATCTTTCAGGGGGCATGTCACCTTTGCCCTCTCAGAGTCCCTCTCCCAAGCTGGGAGAGGGACTCTGAGAGGTTCGGCTCCCCTTCTCCCAAGTTGGGAGAAGGGGCTGGGGGATGCGGGTCTGCAAAGGTGACATGCTCTCATCTTTCATCACCCTTGTTTGAGGGGGGCGTGCAGGGCGTGCCCCCTCACCGAACTCACGTTGATCGAACCAATGATTTTGCATAAAGCAAAGCCGTTTTTCTGGCTGAGGATGCTTACGAGATTAAAGCGATTAACGTAACGCCAGTTCTGGTTCAGCGAGGTTGGGGGCACCGCGCCCGGCGCGGTGCCCCCAACCCCTTGCTGTTCCATGCGCGCCGCGCACGGAACGTCAAGGGGTTCAGCTGATCTGGAATGCACAAAAAAGTTGGTCAAGTTATTTTTGTCAGAATCCTTAAGTGTCAGCATCCTTAAGCATGCCAGCAGACTAGGGCGCTGGATAACAAACAATGGCAAGGGGGACAAGCGTCTTTTGCCGAAATGATGACCTGAGTGGGGAGGAGCAGAACAAGTTGAGCAGAACAAATATTCTCGATAGGCTAGATCTCGTTGCTGTTGTGCTTGACTGCGTCCGTCTCATGGCTATTTCCTACGACTCCTTATTTGAAAGTATTGCAACTCTGGTCATGCACCACTCTCCTAGTGGCGTAGAGGGCGAGATTGACCAGTTTTTGCTAGAGTGCTTTGCAGCCCTGGGAATTGAGTGCTGGCTAGATGAGGCGGGCAACCTGATTGCAAAAATTCCTGGGAAAAATCCTGACAGGGCGATCGCCATCACAGCCCACAAAGATGAGATCGGCGGCATTGTGAAAACCATCCACCCCGATGGGACGGTAGCAGTTCGCAAGCTGGGGGGAGCGTTTCCCTGGGTCTATGGCGAAGGCGTGGTGGATTTGCTGGGCGATCGCCAGACCCTCAGTGGCATCCTCAGCTTTGGTTCCCGCCATGTCTCTCACGAGTCGGCGCAGAAATCTCAGCAGGAGGGGCAGTCTGTTTGTTGGGAGGATGCCTGGATCGAAACAAAATGCAGCATCGTTGAACTGGAAGCGGCGGGCGTTCGTCCTGGGACACGCATGGTTGTGGGGAAGCACCGCAAACACCCCTTCCGCTTGAAGGACTATATTGCTAGTTACACGCTCGACAACAAAGCCTCTGTTGCCATCCTCCTGGCCCTGGCAGAAACCCTCCAAGAACCTGCAGTAGATACCTATCTGATTGCCTCTGCCAAGGAGGAGGTGGGGGCTGTGGGCGCTCTCTACTTCAGCCGTAACCGCAAGCTTCATGCCCTAGTAGCCCTAGAAATTTGTCCCCTGTCGTCGGAGTACCCCATTGAAGATGGCACAACGCCAGTCCTGCTTTCGCAGGATGGCTATGGTATCTACGATGAAGGGCTAAATGCCGAACTGCTCGCCGCTGCCGAACGCGCCGAAGTCCCGATTCAATTTGCTGCCATTAGCGGTTTTGGCAGCGATGCCTCAATCGCCATGAAAATGGGCCACGTCGGACGCGGTGCTTGCCTCGGTTTTCCGACTCAGAACACGCATGGTTATGAAATTGCTCATCTGGGGGCAATCGCTCACTGCATTACCATCCTCCAGGAGTTTTGCGAGGGCATGCAGGCCTGAGCATCGCTGCGACTTGTGTCGCTGATTGAGCTGCATTGAGCTGATTTACGGCGCTATGTGCTCATGCTGTAAAACGCTCGTTGTGGGAACCCCCGCGTCGCGGCGGTTCTTACAAAAGGCATTGTCCTAACCTATGTGTGTAGCCCTATATAACGTGAATTTGGGATAAGCTGAACCCCTTGCTGTTCCGTGCGCGTCGCGCACGGAACAGCAAGGATTTTGGGGCACCGCGCCCGGCGCGGTGCCCCAAAACCCTCTTAACCCGAACTGACGTGATTGACGTTGGTCTGAGCTTTTGTGCTGAGGGCTAGGACAAATCCTGCTGTCTGTTGGGCAAAACTCGCTTCACAATGGTCTTTGGTACGTTCATTGGCAGTCACTCCAACTGTGGACTTCTATCAAAATTTTCTGCGTCCTCTTTTGTTTTCCGGTCTCAAGGCAGACCCAGAATGGTTACATCAACGCTTGATCCAGACGCTTCATGCCCTCAGCCGCAGAGAGCTAGGGCCAAGAGCGATCGCCAACGGAGATCCTGTGACAAAGTGGATTCGCCGACGGATGGCAGAGCAATTTTGTTTCCGCCATGCAGCGCTGGAGCAAACTCTCTGGGGGCTTGAGTTTCCCAACCCCGTGGGTTTGGCGGCAGGCTTCGACAAAGATGGGTTAGCGGCTGCGCTCTGGGCTGACTTTGGCTTTGGCTTTGCCGAACTAGGCACGGTTACCCTCCATGCCCAACCGGGAAATCCCCGCCCCCGTCTATTTCGGCTGCCACAGGACTGGGCTGCCCTAAACCGCATGGGGTTCAACAACCAGGGAGCAATGGCAATAGCAGCATGGTTGACGGCGCTACGCGATAGTCGTCCCCATACTTCCTCCTCGATTCCACTGGGGATTAACCTCGGTAAATCCAAAGTGACCCCTCTGGAAGAAGCCGCTGAGGACTATCTGGGTAGCTTTCGCCTGCTGAAGGAACTGGGCGATTACTTTGTGGTGAACGTCTCTTCACCCAACACACCAGGGTTGCGATCGCTCCAGGACGCTAGCCAACTCGACCGCATCTTTGGCCTGCTGCAACAGGAGAATCTGGCGCAAAAACCGCTCCTCGTCAAGATTGCTCCCGATCTGGAGTGGGAGGCAATTGACGACATTCTGGCGATCGCCCGGACACATCACCTAGCGGGGATCATCGCCACCAACACCACCATTCGGCGAGACAACTTGAAGACACACCGTCTCCCTGGTGTGGGCACTCCTCTGACCGAGGCAGCAGGCGGGATCAGTGGTGCCCCCCTGCGTCAGCGCTCGACAGACGTGATCCGCTACATTGCCCAAAAGACCCAGGGAGAACTGCCCATTATTGGTGTAGGCGGCATTTTTTCGGCGGCGGATGCGTGGGAAAAACTGGTGGCAGGTGCCAGCCTAGTGCAAGTCTACACTGGTTGGTTTTATGAAGGGCCAGGGATGGTGCGGCGCATTCTGGAGGGGCTAGTCCAGAAGCTGGAGGAGGCTGGCCTCGAAACGCTGACACAGGTGAGAGAAATCCGACTGTAGGCGATCGCCAGTCAAGACCTGCCTAGGCGATTGACTAGCCGGAAGGTTGGCTTAACGTCAGTTTGGGTTAAGACGGTTTTGGGACACCGCGCCTTGCCTAGTGTCCTAAAGTCTTTGATGTTCCGTGTGCGTCGTGTACAGAACATCAAGGGGTTCAGCGGATTGCGAAGTCACATTGGCTAAGAGCCTGTCACCTTTGCAGGCCCTCATCCCCCAGCCCCTGCTCCCGACTTGAGAGCAGGGGAGCCGAGCCTCTCAAAGTCTCTCTTCTAGCTTGGGAGAGGGATTTGAGGGTGAGGGCAAACGTGACAGGCCCATTGGCTGAGGTTGGGTAGGGGGTAACAAAAGAAATCCGAGGATAAGGAGGCAGCGTTTTTGAGCAATTGGGGGAAGCGTTCGCGCAGATCCGGGAAAACCCAGAAAATTCAATGAATCTTCATCAAATGATTGGGGGATATCAACTAATCTAGATAAAAAATTTGCTCTATTGAGAGAACAATCTTTTATTGTTAATTCAGTTGTGATTCTTCCGATTGCAACCGTGCTGTGTCAGTCTGTTGTCTTTCAGTGTGTAGTTGCCCAGTGTGTAGTTGCCACTTGAGTGGCCTGACTACGGTCAACAGGACGAACCATTTTCAGTCTGTAGCACTGACTTGAGCCAGCCCACTTGAGTGAGTGCCACAAACCATTCCCCGACAAACTATGGGCATGTTTGCAGGAATCCTGCGGCGTTCAAAGTTCAAAGGAGTGAGTCTCTTCTGGCGCTGTCCTCAGTTTGACGATTATGCAGGTTCCTCCATCCTGACACTAGAGGGCCTGACTATTGGAGAGCCTGATACTGGAGGGGTGCAGGTGGCTTTGAGGCAAGCATTTGTGGATGCGATCGCCCATCTAGACTGTATCAGTCCTGGTTTTCCAGACCACCAAGATGAGCGATAAACGTGGAATGACCATTGCGGCAATTGCACAACAGATCAAGAATCATCTCTCCAGCCCCTTTGTGAGAAATGTGGGTTGGCTCACGGGTGCAGAATTTCTCAATCGCATTACTCGGCTAGTCACCACGATCACCCTGACTCGCCTGCTCAATACCTACGAATACGGCTTGATCGCCGTTGTCTTTACGACGATTGAATTTGCGAATGTTTTCACGCTGCGGGGTGGGATTGGTGGCAAGATTATTCAGGTCGCTGAGGCAGAGCTTGAGACCTACGCAAATTCTGCCTACTGGTTGAACTGGGTGATCTGTGCAGGGGTGTTTCTGCTGCAATGTATCGCGGCCTTTCCGGTGGGTTGGTTCTTCCGAGATAGCTCCGTGATCCCAGCAATTTGGGTCGTTTCTCTGGTTTACCTGATCATGCCGTTGTTTATGGTGCAGGGTTCTTTGCTCCAGCGAGAAAACCGGATGAAGGTCATTGCTATTGTGAATGTCCTAGCCTCCGTCTTTGGCAACACCCTTACCATCGTGCTGGCACTACGAGGGCTAGGCATCTGGGCCGTTGTTTTGCCCTACGTCGTGTCCCATTTCATTTGGCTCGCGATCTACCTCAGAGAGCATCCCTGGCGGCCAAAGTCGCGCTTTACAGTGACCCATGCAGGCGACATCCTCAGATTTGCCAAGAACATTCTCGGTGCAGAGTTGCTGGATCGATTCAGGGCCAATTTAGACTATTTGCTGATCGGTCGATTTCTGGGGATCGATGCCCTCGGGCTTTACTACTTTGCGTTTAATGCGGGTTTGGGCATCAGCCTGAATATTATGGGCAGCTTCTGGTACAGCCTATTGCCCCACCTGTGTAGTGCCAGAGACAACCTGCAACACCTTAAGCAGAAGTATTTCAGCAGTCTTAAATCCATGCTGCTGATTCTCACCCCCATTGCGCTGTTACAGACTGTCCTTGCTCCGATCTATGTGCCGCTTGTGTTTGGTGAAACGTGGATTCCAGCAATTCCGATTCTCATGCTGGTGTGTTTGTCTGCCATTCCCCGCCCCTTAGGACTAGCCGCCTCTCAACTGCTGTTCACGATTGATCGAGGCGAGGTGGATCTGTACTGGCAGATTTTGTTTACAACTGTCTTTGCAGCGCTTTTACTGATTGCAGTGCAATGGGGAATTGTTGCCACGGCCTTCGCAGTTTTGCTCGTTCATGCGATCGCCCTGCCTCTCTACTCCGCCTGGGTCAGCCGCTATGCTTTTAAGCACGTTGCTGGTTCTCTTGATTGAATTTCTTTTCTGAATTTCTTGGAGGGATGCAATACTCAAAAAAAACAAGATTTTAGACCCTGAAACCCCTAGCTCATATACGTTTATAGCGTTTCTTGCGCTAGTGAGGTGCGGGGGTGCAGGGGGCATCGCTCCCTACGTGGGGGTTCTGCCCCCACCCCCCTGTACTTCACCCAAGTGAAAACCGCTATATGCACAACCACTGGGTGCGTCCAATGATTTTTGCGATCCCATTGAAATAAATTTTTTAGGTGATTCGATGGCACTTGTTTCTGTCGTGATGCCTGTTTATAATGCCGAACAAACCATTCTGGAGACAGTGCGTTCTGTTCAGGCTCAAACAGTCGCTGATTTTGAATTAATTATTATTAACGATGGTTCGTGCGATCGCACACTCGATCTGCTCAGCACCCTTTCAGACCCTCGCATCAAAATCTTTACCTACGAGAATGCGGGTGTTTCTACAGCACGCAATCGAGGCATCCAGCGCGCGACAGCGGAACTCATCGCGTTTATTGATGCGGATGATCTGTGGACACCAGACAAACTTGAAGCTCAGATCAAAGCCCTGCAATCTAAGCCTGAGGCAGCCTTTGCCTATAGCTGGACTTATTATCTGGATATTGATTGCCTGGACACGGAAGGAGAACTGCTGCAAGCGCATCCTGCTGAACCCGTGTATTTTGAAGGGAATATTTATCCACAACTCCTGCTGCGCAACTTCATCGCGAGTACCGGTTCAAACTTGATGGTGCGTCAGTGGGCGATCGCCCAAATTGGCGGGTTTGACCCCCAATACACGATCGGAGAAGACTGGGAATTTTCCCTGCGCTTGGCCAAGCGATTTCCCGGCGTGGTTGTTCCTCAACACCAGGTCTACTACCGCAGAACCCCCACGTCTGCTACTGCAAACATCAGGCAAATTAGGGCAGAAACACTGCACCTGTTCCACGGAATTTATCAAGCAGCACCGCCTGAGCTACAGCGGCAAAAACGCAAAACTCTGTCTTGGATGTATCAGTACCTAACTGACTCATGCTTACGGAATGGGCAGGGGCTAACGGAGGTTCAAGCAGGCGGATGGTATCTGCTGAAGGCCATCTATTTATCACCGGAAATTCTGATGTATCCCCACACCTATCGTCTTCTCCGCTGGTGCTTGAAACGATGGATCGCTATGCAATTTGCAAATTTCAAACATGGAACCTTGCATCCGTCTCTACAGGTCATTGATTGATGAGACATCACCCCTTGAAATTGCCTATCGCTGCGGAGGACTGGGTGCAGAGGGGCACGCCTGCATCCTGGACTTAAAAACCATCAACTCTTATGGAGTCACATTTTTGTTCTAAGCAGATTGCAGGTTATGACATCATCGATGATCCAACCGTCCCTCGAAGTTGAAGGGGCCACGTTTGAGAGGAGCGATCGCCCCAAGATTGCACTCCTGCCCTGGGGCGACCTGTTTGAGGACTTTTTTGACACCATCAACGTCTCCTTTGAGAAGTTTAAGACCGAACATGTGGGCAGCTATATGTTCGGTTATGTCAAGGCATTGCAAACGGTTGATGTGGACATGGTGCTTTTCTTTGTCTCCGCCAGAGTATCGACGGTGACTCGCTTTATCCACCAGCCTACAGGAGCGTTGGTCTGTGTCTTGCCCGCCTCAAAGGTGTATCGTGCCTATCGTGCGTTGCGACGGCAGGCACTCAATGCAACAGGGGTAAAACCAGGGGAAAAAATGGAGCAGGTCTATCATGCGGCTAGACCCATGTCTAGGCTGGTCCACTCCCTCAAAGACCTGCTCAAAAGTCTTGGCTCCTATGTCTCCATTCCCTTGGGGCTGTTGGCCCAGGAGCTACGAGCAACTGGCTGTCAAGCCATCCTTTGCCAGGAATATGAATATGCCCGATTTGACCTCTGTGTTTTGCTGGGGCAGTGGCTGCAATTGCCGGTGTTTGGAACGTTTCAAGGGGGGGATGCGCGGCCCCAAAGCCTAGTTGAATATCCCCTGCGTTGGTATTCCTTAAATGCTTGTCATGGACTGATCATCCCATCAGGGCGGGAGCGGGAACGGGTACAGCATGATCACTGTGTCCCAGCATCAAAAATTGCCCAAATTTTCAATCCAATTGATTTGCAGGTATGGCGTGGTGCTGATCGACGAGAATCGCGTCAACTGTTGAATTTATCCGCTGATGCAACGCTCGTTGTATACCACGGACGCATTGAAATTCATCGTAAAGGGCTGGATCTTCTCCTAGATGCCTGGAAACAAATTTTAGAGCATCATTGTTCGGAGCAAGCTGGTCATCTTTACCTGCTGCTTGTGGGCAGCGGAAGTGATAACGAAAACCTACAGCAACAGATAAATGCACTGCAACTGAAGAATGTGCACTGGAAGCGGGAATTTGTTAGTGATCCTTTGATCATTCAACGCTATCTTGCTGCGGCGGATCTGGCTGTGTTGCCTTCGCGCCATGAAGGGTTTCCAGTTGCTCCGCTGGAGGCAATGGCTTGTGGTCTGCCGGTGGTGGCGGCAGATGCACCGGGGGTTGCTGATATTTTCAGCAAGGGCGAGTTGTCTGGAGGAATCGTGGTTCCGAAAGACAATGCCTCTGCCTTGGCGAAGGCACTTGCACGCCTAATTGAAGATGCTGAATGTCGCAGGTTCATGGGGCAGCAAGCCAAGCTGCATGTGGCTCAACACTTTTCCCTAGAAACCGTCGGTCGTCAACTGCGAGACACCCTGCTCAATTCATGACCCGTCCCATTGACTCATCTGCATATCTGAACGATGCTGCTGCCTAACCCCTCCCCTGCGGCCAACTCTCCTCCTGCGTCACCGCTGATTTCTGTGGTGATGCCTGCCTATAATGCGTCGGCTTTTTTGGCGGAGGCGATCGCCTCTGTCATCCACCAGACCTTTACCGACTGGGAACTGCTGATTATTGATGATGGGTCAACGGATGAGACTGGGGCGATCGCCACGGCCTTTCAGCAGCAGGATAGTCGCATCCGCCTATTGACTCAGTCCAACCAAGGAGTCTCCCGTGCTCGCAACCAAGGGATTGCCAGTGCTAGGGGTGAACTGATTGCCTTCCTCGATAGTGACGATCGATGGTTGCCCGAAGCGCTTGAGCGTCACATTCAACACTTCCAAAACAATCCAGAACTGGGTGTGAGTTTTGCCAGGGTGAGATTGATCGAGCGAGGGGGACGCCCCACCTCAGTCATCACCCCAATAAAACACAGTCCTTTGGAGGCCAGTGACTGCCTCTACGAAAACCCCACCGTGACGGCTTCAAATCTAGTAGTGCGGCGCGGAGTGTTTCAAGCAGCGGGAAATTTTGATGCGGCCATGAGTTATTCCGAAGACCTGGAGTGGCTGTTTCGCGTGCTTGCAGATACTGCCTGGCAGGTCAGGGGTATTCCCTGGGTTCTTGTCGAGTACCGTCTCACTGGGTGGGGGCTATCTTCGGAATTGTCTAATATTGAAGCGGGCTGGAATTATCTGATGCAAAAAGCAAGAATCAACCATGCAGCTTTGGTCAATGCCCATTTTGCTCTCGCCCAGGCCACCCACCTGCGCTACTTAGCGCGTCAATCTTTACGGCTACGGGTGCCCGCCAAGACGGGGGTCGATCTCCTCAATCGGGCTTTTCAATCGAGTGGAAAAATTGTGTTGAGAAATCCTCGTAGAACCGTACTAGTGGCGATCGCGGTTTATGGCAAGTTCCTAATAGAAAAACTGACCTCCTTGATGCAAGGTTGGTCGTACACCACGGTTGGTTCCATCACAAAATCCATCACCAAACATTAGATCCGCTGTCCCCTAGATCCGCTGTCCCGGTGGTTCAAAACCTGATAAAGATTGTTGTTTGTTCCCACGCAGCGATCGCCCCCAGCAATCATACTCCAGTCAATTCCTGACTCATTAGACCAATCAAGACTAAGTTAGTTAACTTTTTTAAGGTATCTCATATGAACAGCCAGCCAGAAATTGATGTGGTTCTACTGTCCTGGAACCGAGCTGAGATGACATTAGCAACCCTTGAAAATCTACTGGCTCAGCAGGCCGTTGCTTTAAACATTTGGGTGGTTGACCAAGGCAGTCGCCCTGAAGAACTAGCGAAACTCGAGAATTTCAGTCGAGATTATCCTGAAGTTCACCTCATTCCGTTAGGAGAAAACCGCGGCGTCCCGGCGGGGCGAAACATGGGTACACGCATGGGGCGGGCTAAATACGTCGTGAGTATTGATAACGATGCAGTGTTTGAGTCTCCTAACGCCCTCAGAGATGCGGTGCAGGTGTTGGAGGAAAGGCCTAGTGTGGCAGTCATTAGCTTTCGCATCAAAAACTTTTTTACCCACCAAGACGATGAACTGTCCTGGGTCTACCCCAAGCGTCTAAAGCTCTGCCGCGACCAAGAATTAATCGTGACCCGATTTGTTGGCTGTGGCCATATCATGCGACGGGATGCCTTTGAAGCGGTTGGGGGCTATGATGACCACCTGTTTTTTTACTGGGAAGAGGTCGATTTGTCCTATCGGTTAATTAACCACAATTACCAACTGCTTTATTTGCCCAGGGTGGTGGTGTTGCATAAAGTTGCGGCGGAGGCGAGAGTGCGGTGGGAAGACAAACGGTTCTACTTTCTGGTCAGAAATGCCATCTATATTTACCTGAAATACAATTCAAACTTACTCAAGTCACTGCTACCTGCCTGTGGTTATTTAATGAAGGGCTTTTACAATCAACTGCCACGTCAGGCTATCAAGGGTATGGTGGATGGTTACAGGATGTATTTTGAGCGGGCTCAGCGGCTGCAAGATCCCAAAACCCGGCTTTCACAGGGGGCACACCAGTACATTCAAGACTACGAACTCTGTTATCGGGGCAGTTTTTGGGATCGCGTGAGGACAGAGGTCTTAACAGAGTTACCAGGTCGGCGTTAGTTCAGCAGGACGTTTACGCAGTGTCTCCATCCAGAGAGCGATTCGAAAGACTGTTTAGCATCATTGCCCTCCTACTCTATTCGGGCGGCTTTGTCGGGTTTATTGGGGTGACAAACCCGCTCTACCGGGGTGTGCAACTGCTAGGTCTACTCGTTTTCCTGGTGACGGTTTTCCTCCTGGCCAGACGTTGGAAAGCGGTCGTCTACTTGCTGGTTCAAGAGAAATTTGTTCTGCTGATTTTAGCCTTGGTGATGCTTTCAGCAACGTGGTCAATTTTACCGACGACTGAAACGCTGTATCGATTCGGTGGACTGTCTGGTTTGGGTATTGTTTCGTTTGTCCAAATCACTCTGTTTGGGATTTATTTCGCAACTCGCTACTCCTTGGGACAACAATTTCGGCTGCTGGCCTGGATGTTTGCGATCGCCATTCCCGCCAGCTTTGTGGTTGCCATGCTGTTGCCTCACTACGGTGTGATGGGCAGCATGGCAACCACGGAAGATTTGCTCCATGCGGGTTCTTGGAAAGGCATCTATGTTCATAAAAATATTTTGGGCAACATGATGGCGCTGGGGGCGATCGCTCTGCTCACCCTGGCAGGTGATGCTCCTCGTCATCGCTGGATCCTGAACCTTGGGACGGGGTTGGCTGTAGGGCTGGTGCTATTGTCCAAGTCCGTCACTGCACTGGTAACTTTGCCGGTATTATTCCTGCTCCTGCACCTCTACAAAACCCTGCGATGGCGCGATCGCCTGCTCATCCCATTTACCCTGCTAGTCCTTGTGATCGGGGGGTGTTGTGCGTTCCTACTGCTGAATCATTACGAAACCGTGCTGCTCTCTCTAGGGCGAGATCCAACCCTCACAGGCCGCAGTAACATCTGGAGCGCAGTGATCGAAAAAATTCACCAGCGCTTCTGGCTAGGCTACGGCTATCACACTTTCTGGACAGCGGTGAGTGGCGATCTCTTGAGCCTTTGGTCTCCCTTTGGCAGGATGCGCCCTACCCACGCGCACAATGGCTTTCTGGATCTCTGGCTCGACCTAGGCGTGGTTGGCTTTGGAATGTTTGTAGTCAGCTTCATAAGCAACCTGATTAAAGGCATCCGCCTTGTCGGTTTGACACACACACACACTGCCTTGCTACCACTCCTGCTACTCACCTACCTGCTACTACTCAATCAGGCAGAAAGCGCCTTGGTTAGGGAAGGGGTATTCTGGATTTTGTATGTCTCCATCTCGATCTCATTCGTGGCAGAATTTAAGGCCCTGCGGCGACGCTTTCATGATCACCAACCGTGTGACCAGGAAGGCTCCCCCGCTGAACTCACATCAGAACTGACCTATTCACCTTGGATGTAATGTTGGATGTAATGCCCCGTGCCTGCGTTCAGTCTTGCCCGTCCTTCCATCTCCTGAAACGATGCCCCGCATTTCCGTCGTTATCCCTGCCTATAACGCTGAAAAAACGATCCTGAATACCTTGCTCTCGGTTCAAAGGCAAACCTTTACAGACTTTGAAATTCTCGTCATTAACGATGGCTCAACCGACCGCACGCTAGAGCAAGTTCAGCAGTTCCCTGATCCGCGACTGCGAGTGATTTCCTACGACAATGCAGGCGTCTCGACTGCTCGCAATCGCGGTATTGCTCAGGCAACGGGAGAGTTTATTGCCTTTCTAGATGCGGATGATCAGTGGACTCCCGATAAATTGGAACGGCAACTGGCAGCCCTCCAGGCCAATCCAGAGGCCGATGTCGCCTATAGCTGGACTTACTTTGTACGCCCCCATGGGCAGGGGTGGGCCTGTCGTGCGGCCAAGCCCGTGACCTGGCGAGGAGAGGTTTTTGCGAATTTGCTGACCGAGGACTTTATCTACAGTGGTTCTAATCTGTTGGTGCGTCGAGCAGCGATCGCTGCTATCCAGGGGTTTGACCCTGACCTGCGGGCCTGTGAAGACTGGGAGTGCTGGTTACGGTTGGCACAACGATCGAAATTCGTTCCTGTTGAGCAGTATCAGATTTTCTATATTCGTTCCCAGACTTCCATATCGAACCAGGTGGAAACACTCAAGCAAGCTAGTTTAACTGCTATTAACAAAGTGTTTCAGATCGTCCCGCCCGACTTGCACCACTTGAAGTCTCGTTGCATGGTGAGTTTTCACCTGTATTGTGCCAGCCTATACCTGCAAAATGGTGTGAACCGTCAACAGGTTCATCAAGCCGGAAGACACCTGTGGCAAGCAATTTGCCTTCATCCTGCGCTGCTGCTTCAGTCAGACACCCTGCGCCCCATCATCAAGTTTGGGTTGATGGAAATTCTTTCGCCAACAACCACAAATGCTTTGCTCAACCGACTGGCCCAATTCACGCCTTCAGCCCCATCTGCGCCACTCAGGTCTTCTGAAGAAACGGTGCCCCCCGCTAGTCTGCTGATCTCCTGAACAGATGTGCCGCTCCAGGGTTTCTTGATAAGCTGATTTTGAGTGCTCGCCCTGGCTTTGTTGCATGATTAAAAAATGGATAGATTAGCCTGAAGCAAGCTTAGTAT
>DVEB01000033.1 GCA_015295905.1 Synechococcales cyanobacterium M55_K2018_004 | reverse complement strand
CTAGGTAAAGGTTGCCATCTGAATCGATAACGACATCTATTCTTCTCCCTCTGTGTACTTCCCAACCATCCCCACACTTTTCTAAACCGTTTTCACCTTTAATCCACCAAATCAGTCCACCTTCGGAGGCTCTTTCAATCTCAGTATAGGAATCTTTTAATCTTTGTTCTAAAACTTTACGCTCAAAGGTTTCCAAAGCTTTTATTTCATAAGTATTGCCACAATCCAGCGTTCTAGGACCTATCTTAACCAAATTCCAATCATCACTTCTCATTCTTGCAGGATTAACTTCTTCTTTTGTGATAATTCGACTGCCTAATCTAACAGCAGTGACTCCTAGTTTGTAACAAATCCTGGAAATTGCTCTTTGTTCATCGCCTTGTTGTGGGGTTTGAGTAAAATGGCATTGATACTCATGAACTGTGAGATCTCTTTCCTCTAGGCGTTTTACGAGGTAGCGATTAAGTACCACCGAAGTTGGCTTAAAGCTTTCCAAGAGGTCCATACGAAGATACAGAGTTTTTAACAATTATAGCAGTCATGTATACTGTCGCCTATTCTTGTAGAGATAACGCTGAAGTTGTGCGGCGGTAGACAGGCTTGAACTCCCACCAATAACCTCTGTACCGTCCGCACCAACGCAGTGTTAGCTGGCTTACCCCACCGATCACCTCTAACTACGAAGAGGGTTCAAGGCTGAAAACGAAGATTTTGAAGGGGATGCACTTGGGCAATGGTTTCAAAGTCACGATCGTTGTGAATTAGAAGTAAATTGTTTTCTAGTGCTGCTTGAGCAATACAGCAATCGACTGGGCTACGAACGGTAAGTCCTTGGCGGCGTAGATCAAAGTAGATGCGGGCTGCTGCTTGCCAAGACTGATTAGTCAGCTCAGCGTAATTTTGTGTTTCGAGGTAAGTGGAAAGGAGATCCCATTCTTGGTCGTTCAAGCTACCTTGAAGCAGTTCAAGCTGGGTGAATCGAGTGAGTAAAACTTCTCGATTGGCAATCAGAGCTTCAAGCTGCTAGCGAAACTGACCACTACGATCGCGGAAGACGCTGATCCAAACAGAGGTATCAATCAGCAACATGAGGAGTTTCGCGCAGAGCTTTGTAATCAAAATCCGTGGCAAACTGAATTTTTCCTGCCAAATCGAGCAGGTTTTTCCTGCGACGCGATCGCCCCAGTTCTTGTAGCGCAAGGGTGATGAGTTCTTCCTGAGTGGCAACGTGAGTGAGTTGGAGTGCTTCGTTCACAAGGGTTTCGTCAAGATTGAGGGTAATTTTCATGGGCAACCGCCAGAGAAATGAGTTAAAGGAGTTTGACTCTTAGTGTAGTTGCACTTACCGATTGCCCCCCACACTAGCCCACCGATCGCCTCCTAAGCGTTTCTGCAATGACTGTGCTGCTTTGCAGATCCCGCAAGGGTTGCTCTTCGCTACTGCCCTCACCGACTATCTTCTGGGTGCTTCTGCAACCACAGATAACACTCCAACCATTGCCTCAACAGACGACATCCTGGGCATTCTCATGAATTTGTGTTTTATGTCCACTCATTTTCAACAGTGAAGCGCAGGGGGTAGTTTTTCCCTTTACTGCGCTGGTGAGCGATCGCAACTTTCTCCTGAGCTTCCTCAAAGGGCAGGGCAATGACAAAATTTCGCCCCAGTTGGTGGGTATAAATCATGCATGGAATCGCCAGATCCTTCGGCAGTTCAAACACTTGCTCCAGCACTTCCACGACAAATTCCATCGTCGTCGCGTTGTCGTTGTGTAGATAAACCGGAACCACCGGGGGATGCTCCCAGGGCCACTCCGGGATAGCTTGGGCTGCTTCTGCCGACAGATATGGAGAAGTGACCAACCGGAGGTTTTGCACAGGTTGCACAGGTTTGTTAGCGAAATTGTTGTGTCCGCAACGGGTACAAACCCAGGAGCGCTTTGGTTTGCGATTTCTGAGCAGTGGGGTGATAAAAGACCGTCGAATCGCAAGGCTTTCGTAAAGGCGGCGTCCACCGCAACGAGGGCAGGCATCGGGGAAAATTTCCAGGTACTCCTCCAGGGATTGAGGATTGCCTTGAGTCAGAATGCGCTGCGTGCGATCGCGTTGTTGCCGCCAACGCTGTCTTGATTGAGCCAATGGGTCAGGTTCCGAGTAGTCCCACTCAAATTTGATGGCATTTACCACACAAATCAGCAGCAACAGCCCAACCAGACTGATAAACCAGATCATGAAACTCCTCTCCTTGACTGGGTAGACCTATCCATTCCCTGGGCTGATGGTAGTTTTGCCAAAGGTCATGAAAACGAGAGTGGTGCCGGCCGGACCACAATAGGCACCCTCGGCATGGCAGAGGCAACAGGCAAGGGCAGTGAGTTCCCATGCCTCCGGTTCTGAACAGTGCAGTTTGCGCGTGGTCAACCGGTCTATGCCCTGGGCTGCACCGTAGTCTCGTAGAGAGCGGGCATGGTTCTGGAGAGCGGGTACTACAGAGGGATGATCCCACCCCCAGAGCCAGGTGCCATCCAGGGTGTTGTAGG
>DVEB01000214.1 GCA_015295905.1 Synechococcales cyanobacterium M55_K2018_004 | reverse complement strand
GGGGGTGGGGGTGCCACCTCCACCGGACGTTCGACGGGGGGCGGTGGTGTGTCAATCACCGGGGCAGGCTGGGCCGGGGCTGCCGGTTCAATCACTGGCGCCGCCGATTCTGCCCGCCGTCGCCGCTCTCGTTGTTCCTGCCGTTTGCTACTACTCGGCGCTTCATCCTGGAGTTGTGTTTCGTCCTCGGCAGCGTTATCCCGGTAACGTCGTCTCTCCCGTCTAGACTCGCTCTCAGCCTCGTCACTTCCCCCTGGATTGGGGCCAACGGTCATGCGACGGGGTTTTATCGGCTGCCTGGTGACGGTGCGCTCTCGCCCGGTCAGCCGTGGCAAGGAGGGGAAGTTTTCTACGGGCAGGTCTGCAACGGCCTCTGCCATAAAGTTGCGCCAGACCAAAGCGGCTGTGCTGCTGGCCCCAGCCGTGGGGCGATTATTGTCGTTGCCCAGCCACACCCCCGTAACCACCTGGGGAATGTAGCCAATAAACCAGAGGTCGCGCTTTTGCTCAGACGTTCCTGTTTTCCCGGCAACAGGACGACCGCGCAGGGCGGCATTGCCCCCCGTTCCCTCGGTAACAACACCGCGCAGCATCCAAGTCATAATGTCGGCAGAATCTTGGTCAAGCGCTTGGACTGGCTCGAAGTCGGCTTCGTAGATCACCTTGCCAAAGCGGTTGATGATCCGCACAATACCGTGGGGTTCAACGTGCTTACCACGGTTGGCAAAGGTGCCGTAGGCGCTGGTCAGTTCTAGCAGATTCACCTCAGATGTTCCCAGAGCAAGCGAGTAGGCAGGGATCAGCTTGGACTTGATGCCCATCTTGGTGGCCACATCGATGACTGGCTGGAATCCTACCTCGATTAAGGCTTTCACGGCAATCACATTGACGGACTGGATCAATGCGGCTCGCATCGTCATGTTGCCACTGTGCTTGCGGCTGTAGTTCTGTGGTTCGTAGCCATCGACTTTGAATGGCGAGTCGAGGTAGGTTTTGTAGGGAGAGAGGCCAGAGGCGATCGCCGTCGCATAGACAAAGGCTTTGAACGTTGAGCCGGGCTGGCGCATGGCTTGAGTGGCCCGGTTGAACTGACTTTCGTTGAAATCATCGCCTCCCACGAGGGCCTTAATTTCGCCTGTGCGCGGGTCGAGCGATACTAGGGCTGCGCCCGAAAACCGTTGTCCCCGTCCGTAACGGGCGATCGCCTTGGCGATGGTGTCTTGCGCCAGCTTTTGCCATTTGGGATCAAGGGTAGTCTCGACTGTTAGGCCACCGGCTTCCAACTCGTCGGCGCTGACAAGCTTGGGTAACTCCTGCTGGACATAGGACGTGAAGTAAGGCGTTTCGCTGTAGAGCATCCGAGGCAGACTAGGCTTCAGGTTCAGGGGGTCGGACTTAGCCTGGGCTGCTTCTGCCTGAGTAATATAGCCCGCCTCAACCATGCGATCGAGTACAATATCCCGCCGTTCTCTCGCCAAGTCTGGGTTCACCAACGGAGAATAACTGCTAGGAGCAGGGGCTAGTCCGGCGATGAGGGCCATTTCGCTGAGCGTCAGTTGGTCAACCGACTTGCTGTAGAAGACCCAGGCAGCATCTGCGACACCGTAAGCCCCGGAGCCAAGATAAACCAAGTTGAGGTAACGCTCTAGAATCTGTTGTTTGGTGAGCTCCCGCTCCATTTTTTGAGCCATCATTGCTTCCCGCACCTTGCGGTCAAGCGTCTGCTCCTGTCCGAGAAACACGATACGGGCAAGCTGTTGGGTGATGGTGCTGGCCCCTTCCACCACTTCGCCAGCGGCAATATTAGTGACCACAGCGCGGGCGATCGCCTGATAATCGACCCCGTTGTGTTCGTAGAACTTACGGTCTTCTGAAGCAATAAACGCTTCAACGAGTTGCGGTGGAATATCCTGGTAGGCTAACTTCTCGCGGGTGGCGGGGCCAAGCTGCTGCAGCACAGAACCGTCAGCCGCTTTGATCGTCAACGTACCATCACGGACGAAGGTGAGTGCCCGCTCAGATGGGGGCAGTTGACTCTCAATCTGGTGATAGGTAGCAACGGCGGCGATCGCCCCTCCTCCAACAACAGCAGTGGTTGCCAAAATTGCCCAGGCCCACCACCGCTCATAGATCGGTTTGATAGGGGGTCCGACAGATTTACGCGAAGCCGGAGACTGATTCTGGGGGTGAGGCTTGGGGCTGGCTTTCCCATTCTGCACCTGTCCAGTTCCCTGTGGTTCGGTTGATTTTGCAGTGCGTTTTGCAGGGCTAGAACCTTGAGGTTTGCTTAACCGTGCTTGCAGCTTTGTAAAAAAGTCGGTCACTTCAGTTCCTCACAGACCAAAATCCAGGCAAATCACCTGTATCTTCCGAATGCTCACCGTACTGGTGGATGGCATGACTACAGAAACGACCCTCCTGCCCATGACATTGGGCTGCAAGGGCAAAACCGAGGGTTCATTCATCACTGCAGTTAGGCGTAGTTTTTTAATGTAATTTGCTCAGGATAGTGACGGTTCAGTACAGGCTAGCGGATTTGGATACCCTGATGAGAAGCTGAACCTCGCTGTTTCAACGACGTTAATAGCTTTAGGTTATGACAGTTCTATGCTGTAAGAACTGCCAGCATAAAGCCTACCCGATTTTTCGACAAATTTAAACATTTTTCGATTAATTATATAACGTCAGTTTTGGTTAAGAGGGGTTTGGGTCACCGCGCCCGGCGCGGTGACCCAAACCCCTTACTTTTCCGTGCGCGTCGCGCACGGAAAAGTAAGGGGTTCAGCTTATCCCGAATTCACGTTATATAGCTGCTAGCAGATATATAGCTGCTAGCAGACAAGCGTGTTAAGAAGCGCTGGGGCCCTGCAGCAAATCGAACTCTCGTAGGGCAGGTTCAAAGTTGCGATTTTCGTGTTGAGATCGGCTTAGTTTAATCAGAGCAAAGCGTTGTAGGGGGTGTAGGTTGGCCCACTGGTTGGCCGTCAGCACGACGCCCAGCGAGGCCGCTTGGGTCTGGACGCTATCGGGAATTGTGCTCGCATCATGCCAGGCCGGGTGAGGGTCGAAGGGCAGGTCACTAGGGCGATCGCCCCCATGAGACGCCACAAACTCATGCAGCATCTGGCGATAGGTCTGGATCTCTGCCTCAGTCTGGCAGGGTGCTGTCACAAGTTGCTGCCGTTCCGCCTGGGTGAACTGATGCCAGTGAGACAGTTTGAGTTTGACACCACAGGTATCGAGCTTATAGCGAACCTGCATGGGGATGCAGCGGAGGGTGTCCACAAAGTCGGACTCAAATTGGAAGAAGGTCACGGTGGGGGTCATGGTGGGCGGGGTGAGGTAGACGGGAAAACGAGCAGCGTCAAGCCAAAATTGCAAGTCCAAAATCACCCAAACTGGATGCGCTTGGGGTGGGAGTAGAGGTTAAAGCGATCGCCCCGGACGAAGCCGACCAGCGTGATGCCGAAGGCTTCGGCGAGGGAAACCGCAAGGCTGCTGGGGGCAGAGACCGCACAGACAATGGGGGCACCTGCCATTAAGGATTTTTGCAGAATCTCGAAGCTAGAGCGACCGCTGACCAAGACGATGCGATCGCGCCAGGGGAGGGTGCCTGCGAGGAAGGCATTGCCCACTAATTTGTCGAGGGCGTTGTGTCGTCCCACATCTTCCTTGACGAAAAGGAGCGTGCCCTCGGCATCAAACAGGGCAGCAGCATGGAGTCCGCCCGTAGCTGAGAATACTTTCTGATGCGCTCGCAGGGTTGCTGGGAGGCGGCAGATGGTGGCGGCGCTGACGATGGGGCCAGGCGAAATTGGGGGGATGGGACGCAACTGGAGTGCCTCCAGGCTGGCCTTGCCACACACCCCACAAGCGCTGGTGGTGTAAAAGTGCCGCTCCAGCGATCGCAGTTCCGGGTTGCACCCTTCTTGCAGAGAAACGTTGACGATGTTTTGCCGTTGCTCACCATCGACTTGTGGGTCTACACAGTAGCTCAATTGGCGCAGGTCGGCGCGATTGCTGACGATTCCCTCGCTGTAGAGAAAGCCAGCCGTCAGTTCAAAATCTGCACCGGGAGTCCGCATGGTAATTGCAAGGGTGCGGCGAGGATGGGTGAGGCGAATCTCGAGCGGCTCCTCGACCGCCAACTGGTCAATGCGCGATCGCCCCTGACCAGCCTCGACAGCCCAGACTTGTGCCCGCACCTTGCTGTGGCCTGCGCTGTCTTGCATCCGTCGATTGGGCCAATGTCCGGTCAGGTTTTCTCCTGTCATGGCTGATGCTTAAGTGCTTAGCATCATTCTCCCACAGTCATTCTCATGAGTGGCAGGCCTTGCGGGGACTGAATGCGGCGGTCAATGCCTGACTGCGATCGCAGAAAAAAGGCGAAGAGGTTGTGGGTGCATAGCATATGAGGTTGCCAAGGAATCATTGCAAAAGTCAACAAAATCCTGAAATATATTGAAGAACTTAGGGTTTTTCTTTAAAGTTTAGTCATCAATCCGGATGGGCGTTGTGACTGATGAAGGCACGATTGTTTCGCTGGATAACCGGCCATCAGGGTGTTGTTGGCTCGTAATCCTAATGACCTCTGGGACTTGCCACAGGGCGATTCATTGATTGATAGCCCTATTGCAGAGATTCCGGACGTGGTTAGGGCTAGCTTCAGTGCGTATGCCTGGGCTTACGAGGGGCTCGTGTGCCGTCGAGAATCGGTCGAGGCTATTTGGGAGAGCTTTTGTCTTTGCCAAATAGTTGACGGGATATTGGGCTTTCCAGGGATGGCATTGCCTCACCTGAAGGCTGGTAACCCTACAGACTGAAACTGTCCTGAGCAATACTGTAGCAATGCTGTCACTGCGCGCGAATTGACTGGAAACGCAGTCTTTTTGGGTGTGGTTCTGAGGGCAATTGGCCTGTTCCTTTCTCGTTCTGATTCATGTCTGAGCTAGATTCATGTCTGAATTGCATTCATATCTGAATTGTGGTCTAAATTGTGGAGAAGTCGAGAGATTTTGCCGCAGCTTTCTGTCAGCAACCCTCTACTGAGTCGTAAGCAGATGGTTTTGGGATCGTCAACGGGAATGGATTCCTGGGCTAACTACCGCCGTCGCCCAACAGGGCACGCCGAGCAACTCCTATATGACCACTGGCTGAACCGGGTTCAGCTTGAAGCGCCGGAGGAGATTATTGATCGGTTTCGGACGTTGTTTATCGATGGGTTAGACTACCCCGATAAACCAATTCGTCGTGCCCTTGTTAGCATTGTCAATTCTGGTTATGCCGAGCGGCAGTTCAAATTCATTCTCAATCGCAGTTGCTACATTCCAATCAACCGCTGGTTGATGCAGCCTTCGCTGCGAGACTACGTGCCGCAACTTGTTAGCCTGTTTGAAACGACACCACGAGGGATTGCCCACACCCGCACGAATCGCTATCTGCGAGAGTTGGTGCAGCAATTTGCGACAACGGAGCAATACGCAGCGCTGCGGCGGCTGCGGCAAATTATTGAAGATACGGCGGATGAAAAGGCAGCCTACGAAGCCTCTACACTAGGGCGGCTCATTCGCCGCTACCCCTACCTCTACGAGTACAGCCTGCTAACGGTCGACAGTACCGATTCGCACAAGCAAAATGTGCGCCTGATGCAGGAGAGCGCTCAGAAGCAGCTTGAAACTGACCTTTCCCAATACCTTGTTTATCGCAACTTGAGAGCGCGTCGGGAAGATGTGGGAGGTGTCCCGCTAGGGGCGGATGAAGCCCGTTGGCAGCGATCGCTCAAAAATCCGACGCTCTTGAGCGATCGCCAGCTTGACGACGCCTTGCAACACTTCAGCGGTAAGTTTGATGGCGCTCATACTTATCGGGACTATGCCACGCAGTTTCTCACCTACACCCGGGAGACGCGCTCCTACAGCGCCTTTAAGCAAGAACTCTATGCCTACCTGACGGATTCTTTGGATGCGAGTTGTGGGGTGCAGCGCATTTCTAGTCGGCTGAATGATTTTCTGAAAAGCCTTTACAGCGAGTGGGATGAGCAACGGCTACACGACTCGTTGATGGTGAATACTTGTCAGAAGATGCTGAATTTTCTGGTGGTGGAGGGGCCGCGATCGCTCGAACACGCCAACTTTTTGGAACTGCTAGTGCACCTAGGCAATACCCTGACGATTGGTTTGTTGCTCAAAATTGTGTTGCTCTGTCGCAAGGTCAAGCCCTGGTTGGAGCGGCGCTTCGCTATCCTGTTCAACCATTACGAGGCCCATGCCTGTAACGATGTGACTTGGCTGGTAGAGTCGCTTGAGCACCTGAACATTGCCTTCTGCACGAATTTTGGTGACGTTAAGCCAATGTTGGTCTATTAGTCAACATCAGTTCTAGTTAAGTGAGTTTTGGGGCACGGCGCTGGGCGCCGTGCCCCAAAATCCTTGATGTTTCAGCCTATCTGCAATTCACGTTAGACGGCGATGACTATGTCATACCGACTCCGTCGGTTATTGAGTCGGTTTGTCGTGGTGTAAAACGGGTACTGCGCGCCCGTTTTACACCACGACAAACTGCTACTTTATAGACGGATTCTGTGTCATGGGTTGTTTGGCGTTGAGCTTTTCCAGAGAGACGACCGCATTATAGTCGGGCACGCCTTCCTGCGATCGCCGCTCACGGTTCAGCAATCCGTTTCCTTCCGGGAAATGCACCTGCAAGTTACCTGGTTTCATAGGAGCCAGGAAGACTCGGCCTACAAACGTGCCGTGTTCGTTTTTCAGCAGAATGCGATCGCCTGGTTGCAATCCCAACTGTGTTGCATCTGCTTCGCTCATATATACGGCATCTCGGAATGCTCCCGTAATGAAGTCTTTTTTGTTTTGCACCATGCTGTTGAACTGTTTGCCGCGTCGAGTTGCCACCCGAAACAGTCCTTTTGGTAAGGGCGGCTCCGCTGCGTCAAGGGGAAGCGGCGTAAAGTGAGCCTTACCATCCGCCGTGGGGAAATTCCAGCCAAAGCAGAGATGAGCGCCCCCATACTGAAACTGGTCACCCGCCTCCTTGAGGTGCTGAATGCCGCTGTACTGCGGGATGACTTGGGCAATTTCTGCACGTAGCGCAGCCGTATTGTCGTACTGGAGTTTGTCTGCCAGGTCAGGCCGCACTCGTTGCGCCAGTTCCAGAAACACCTGCCACTCTGGACGGGCCTCGCCAATGCGCGGGCCAGGAATTTCAGGGCTGAAAATCACTCGCCGTTCGGTGCTGGTCTCGGTGACGCCACCGGGCACCTCATAGCGAGTGGTGGCTGGCAGCAGGATCACGGTGTCTGCCGGGTCGACCAACATTTGACTAGAGCAGACGATATCCATGTGGACCCGCAGGGGGACTCGCTCAAGGCCAGACTGCACAAAGTCAGGGTCGGGCAATACTTCCAGGAAATTGCCGCCAACAGAGAACAACACATCCAGCTCACCCGCTGCTGCCGCCGCAATCATTTCCGGGGCAATCCTACCCTTCGTAGCGGGAACTGCAAAGCCCCATTGTTTGCTTAACTGGGCAGCATTTTCTGGGGTAATCGGCTTGCCTCCTGGAAAAACGGTCGCATAGCAGCCCATCTCCGCTCCACCCTGCACCCCCGAATGTCCCCGGATCGGCATAAGGCCGCAGCCTTCCCGTCCCACAAAGCCTTTGGTCAAAGCGAGGTTAACAATAGCTCGGACGTTATCTTCGCCGCAGGTGTGCTGTGTGATGCCCATACTCCAGACAAAAACGGCCTTCTCGGCGGCAGCGACCATTGTTGCAAAGGCCAGCATTTCGGCTTGGGTTGAACCGGAGGCCCGCTCTAGGTCTGACCAGGACTGTGCGTCGAGGGTGGCCTTGAGACGATCGAAGCCAGTTGTGTACTGGTCGATAAAGGCGCGATCGCACCAGTCATTCTCAATCAAGTGCTTGATGACGCCGTTGAGGAAGGGGATATCGCCCCCTTGGTTGACCAAGAAGAAGTCTTCGGCAAACTTGGTGCCAAACAGGGCACTCTCAGGGATTGACGGCACCCAGTAGCGCTCCATCCCTGGTTCCCGGTAGGTATTGATGACAACGATTCGGGTGCCAGCCTTCTTTGCCCAATGCAGATACTTGACTGTCACGGGTTGGTTGTTGGCTACGTTCGATCCTAGGAAGACGAGCAGGTCTGTTCCAATCCAGTCTTTGTAGGAGCAGGTTGTTGCCGCTGCCCCGAGGGTAGATTTCAGCGCAGCGGTGCTGGGGGAATGGCAGATACGGGCTGCATTGTCGATGTGGTTGCAGCCTATGGCCCGCACTGCCTTTTGCGCGGCGTAATAGGTCTCGTTGACTGTGCCGCGACTGGTGATGTAAAACGCGAGGCGATCGCTCGTTGTCTGGTGAAGGCGCGTGGCAATTGTGGAGAGCGCCTCATCCCAACTGATCCGCCGAAATCCGTCCTCGCCCTTGCGCCGCATCATTGGATAGGGGAGGCGGCCCAACTCCCGCAGGTCGGCACTAGTCTTTTGCCGCAGCGGTTCCACATCGGCCAGAATTGCCGGGTCGAAGGCAGGCATCGTATTCATCCGCAGCAACCGTAGCCGCACATTGCAAACATGTAACCCGTCCAGCGTCCAGTCCTTCATGCCAGTTGTGCCTAAGGCGCAACCATCGCATACTCCCTGGTTCAGGATGTCCCAGGCGTAGGCCAACTGATCTCGGTTCACCCAGGCGGCCCGGATCACTTCCCAGTAGTTGTTGGGATACTGTTCGCCCAGTCCGAACGGTTTCCAGCTTGCCCAAGTCTGAGGAGTCCAGTGTCTTTTGGGTTGACGTAGCATTGGTGGCGATCGCGCATAAACAATTCACCCTCAACCTATCATGCCGAACTTCTCTCTGATGATTGAGAAACCTGATATTGAGCTCAAGCAACACTGTTGCATCGGTAGAACGTGAATGCTTTGCCGATTCTTCGGATAGCAGCGTCTCACTTAGAACATCAAGGGTTTTGAGACACCGCGCCATGCGCAGTGCCCCAAAACCCTCTTAACTCACACTGAGGCTTAGAAAACACGGAAGATAAAAGGATAGCGATACGCTTGGTCAGGGTTGCGCCAGCAACTTAAGATTGCCAGCACAGGCATGACCCAGTGATAAACGAACAGGACTGGCAGCAACAGCCAACCGACCAGCACCCAACACAGCAGGGCAACAATGAGGCCATACAGCCACACGTTGAAGTGAAAATTAATGGCTTCCCTGGCATTTTCCTTCACCACTTCATCATCGGAGACAAATAGAAGGACGATGGGGATCCCCACAGAGGCCACTAGTGAACTCAGAAAAATTGACCCGTGGGCGAAAGAAGATAGCCATTTACGTTTATCGAAGCTGGAGGTGGCATGCATGCTCGTGGTTCTCCTAAACAGATCGGTGGAGCGTGGTCATCACAGGAATAATCCTATCCTTCCATGGCTGACCGAGAGGGCGAATAGACCGTACTCACCTAGTCGTAGTTATACCAACATCAGTTTGAGACCGTTGGGGCACTCTAGGCCCCGCTGTCAGAATTCAGATCACCAAACTTAGGGAAAGACTGCGCCCTGCGTTGCTCCGTGCCCAGTTTCACGGTCATAATCCATGTCTGCCTGAGCATAGCGCTGCACAATCTGAGCACCGCTCTGGTCTGCCAACGTCACAAGTTCTTGACAGGAGCTTGTCCCTTGCAACTGACTGAGCATCTGAGCGACTGCTCGACCTGCCAAAATACCATGGTCGCGGTGTCCATTTTCATGCTCGGTAAGAGCTGCGATGTAGCGGTTCCAGCGTTCGACTAGGCCAGTCTGAGCTGAGGATGAAGGAATCCATTTCGGTAATGTGATTTCAATATCTGTTTTAACTACGGGCCGTTCTATGAAGCATTCTCCGTGAATTGTTTTATAGGTGTATTTCCAGTCCACATTCCAGCTCGTAAAACCGTCAAAACGACGACCAGTATTTCTGTCTTCAGGGCCAAACTGAGACATCTGCGATCGCAACGCTTCGGCAGTATCTCCCACAATGTTGTAAGTGATAGTCCTGACTGAGACTTTTGGATCTGTTCCCCCGCCTGATCCAAAAGAAACGACGCCAGGGAGGGGCTGGGACTGGGGGGAGGCCAACGCTTCCACTGGGGTAGTCGTTCTTTGCTGAGAGAGAGAACCACTGCCTGTTAAGTATGTCCACAGGCGATGGGATCCATGCAGCACATCTAGCCCCACAATGGCGACAATGAAAAAGCCCAGGATAGGAGTCATGTTAATCCGGTGGCGCTGCGATCGCCCACTGCGAAGTCTGGTCTGGGAAGGGGGCAGACTTTGCCAGGTCACAGCCCGACTCTGCACCCGCCGCTGGGACTGCGGTTGGGACTGGGGCGATCGCCCCTGGGCGTTGGGGGCCGTTGGCGGTTTTCCTGCTGGAGTCTGCGGCTGCTGAGCAGTGGATCTTTGGTTTTTCTGTCTTTGATGCTTCGGTTGATGGTCGAGGCGTGGATCGCTCCTCTGCCCTTGCCAACGGCGATTGGAGGATTGCTGTTGCTGATACTCCCGATTCTGGACGGGCCGATCCTTTGGGGTGGGCCGACGCTTTTTGCGGACAGACATAGACCAACTTCTCCGACTTTTCCGACTGCTCCAATCCAATTGCTCTGACGTCTCCAACTGCTCTCCGCACGCATCATTCTTGCAGTGTAGGGTTCCCCATTACCCCATAGTTCAATCGCAGCACACGGCAAAGTTTCCGTAGAGATTAGTACAAATATAGTACATTTTGAGTACATTTTGTGTCGTCACATCAGTTCGAGTTACACGGGTTGTGGGGCACTGTACACGTAACATTCAGGCAACATCAAGGGTTTCAGCGTATCCCGAATTCACGTTAGCGCTGCTTGCAGTGGTAGGGGACGAGGATTTGCTGCGTCGATCCAGCACTGTGAGCCTCTCGAACCCCCCACCGGGATGCGCTCCATTCCTGCCAAGCGTTACGATAGACTGTTGGAGATCTTTTTTTGGGAACGCTGACGATCGCATCATGGCAACTTTTCTCTTGGAAGTCGGAACTGAAGAACTGCCCGCCAGTTTTGTCGCAAGTGCCATTCAGCAGTGGCGATCGCTCATTCCTACTAGCTTGGCCGAGCATTTTTTGACCCCCACCCGCATCAACGTCTACGGCACCCCCCGTCGTCTCGCCGTCGTGATTGAAGGCTTGCCCGACCAGCAACCCGACCGTGAAGAGGAAGCTAAAGGCCCATCGGTGCAGGCTGCCTTCAAGGATGGCAAGCCCACCAAAGCTGCCGAGGGGTTTGCTCGGTCGAAGGGGGTCTCAGTTGAAGATTTTGAGATTCGCGCCACCGACAAAGGCGAGTTCGTCTTCGTGACCCAGAAAATTCCCGGTCGTCCCACCCAGGCGCTGTTGACTGAACTCATCCCCCAGTGGATCTTTGGGCTGGAGGGCAAACGGTTCATGCGCTGGGGCGATGGTGAACACCGCTTCTCCCGACCAATCCGCTGGTTGGTGGCGCTGTGGGACACCGAGGTGTTGCCCCTAACCCTGGTGAATGGAGCCGAAACTGTGACGAGCGATCGCCTCACGCGCGGGCATCGCATCCTGCACCCAGGGAATGTCAGCATTGCCAGTGCCAGCGATTATGTAGAGACACTGCGGAAAGCCTACGTCGAAGTAGACCCAGAGCAGCGCAAACAGATAATCCAAGCCCAGGCGATCGCCGCTGCCAAAACAGTGGGCGGCATTGCATCGATCTCGCCAGACTTGTTGGAAGAAGTGGTAGACCTGGTGGAATATCCCAACGCAGTGGTGGGCAAATTTGACCCCGAATTTCTCTCGGTGCCTGCTGAAGTTCTGGTGATGGAAATGGAGAGCCACCAGCGCTATTTCCCGGTGTTGGCACGGGAGGCGAAAGGAGAAAACGGTTCGCCCCCACTGCTGCCCTACTTCATTACGATTTCTAATGGAGATCCGCAGAAGGCGGCTATCATCGCAGAGGGCAATGGTCGGGTGATCCGCGCTCGGTTGTCGGATGGACGTTACTTTTTTGATGTCGATCGCAAACAGCCGCTGGAGAGCTACCTGGAGAAACTGGAGACTGTCACCTTCCAGGATGAACTCGGTTCCATGCGGGCAAAGGCTGACCGTATCACCAAAATTGCTCAACAAATTTGTGACCAGCTTGGCATTGAAGGGCCAGAACGGGTTGATATTGTCAGAGCTGCTCTGCTGTGCAAGGCTGACTTGGTGACTCAGATGGTGGGCGAATTTCCTGAACTCCAGGGGGTGATGGGCGAAAAGTATGCCCGTTATAGCGGTGAGTCGGAGGCGGTGGCAGTGGCGATCGCTGAACACTACCTTCCGAGGGGGGCTGCCGACCAGTTGCCCAAGTCCTTGGCGGGGCAGGTGGTGGGTC
The DNA here is from genome assembly GCA_015295905.1 of Synechococcales cyanobacterium M55_K2018_004. Taxonomy (GTDB): domain Bacteria; phylum Cyanobacteriota; class Cyanobacteriia; order Elainellales; family Elainellaceae; genus DVEB01. The sequence continues at coordinate 1,571 of DVEB01000214.1, read as the reverse complement.
TGGCCGACCGCCTGGATACGCTGGTGGGCATCTTCAGCTTGGGCATGATCCCCAGTGGTTCCTCTGACCCCTTTGCCCTGCGGCGGGCAGCCAATGCCATCGTGAATATTGCCTGGGATGCCAATCTTCCACTGAATCTGGAGAAGTTGCTGGAAGATGTGATCCGCAATTATGGCACGGGCAGCATTAAAAATGCTAAGGAATTGCAGACACAGTTGCGTGAATTCTTCCTGCAACGAATTCGCACATTGCTACAAGATGAACGGGAGATCGATTACGATCTGGTCAATGCGGTTTTAGGTGAGAATGACCCAGAGTATGCGATCCGTGCCCTGAAGGATGTATTGGATGTGCGCGATCGCGCTGATTTCTTGCAATCGATCCGGTTGAACCAATCTCTGGATGCGATTTACGAAACGGTCAACCGTTCGACTCGTCTGGCAAAACAAGGGGATCTAGACACCAGTTCCCTCGATCCAAAATCTTTGGTGGATCCAACATTGTTTGAAAAGTCGTCGGAGCAGGCATTCTACGATGCACTAGTGAAACTGGTGCCGCAAACGCAAGCCGCCCAGCTAGAACGCAATTATCAGAAATTAATTGATGGGTTGACGGCGATTGCGCCTGTGGTCAGCAACTTTTTTGATGGCCCTGATAGTGTGTTGGTGATGGCAGAAGACCCCGCAGTGAAGCGCAACCGCCTTAACCTGCTAGGACTCCTGCGAAATCATGCACGCGTGCTGGCCGATTTTGGGGCGATCGTGAAGTCTTGAGCCTCAGGGCAAGCTTAAATGAGTCTCAGAGCAAGCTTAAAGATGTGTATGCGGTGTCAGCCTACAATCGCTAAAGTTGCAGTGCCCACTTGAGTAGGCTAACGAGAAGTCATGAGGCTTGTACCTAAACAAAGTTATAGAAAAGTATCAATTCAAGTCTCTTTGGCAGTAATCGTAGGCATCTAACCGAAATCCTGTCATAAGATAGGGGTAGTAGAAACGGTTACGATTATTCTGGGAAAAGCTTATTCATTTGCGTGTTTCATCGGTAATCCTTTTGTATCAGTGACCAGAACAACGAACGACATAATTTGTGACATCTCCTGGCATTAATGTAGTTTGATGTGCTAACTGTGGCGGCGTGTCGTCATCCCTGTTGTCTCTCTTGCTGATGCTTGGGTGGTGTCAGTTAGTGTGCAAAATAGAAAGCAATTTTGATTGCCTTTTCCAGTGCAATTGCTTAATCACACAATAGCAAGAGAACGTTATGCCATTAACGCACACGGTTTCTTTGGGGTGCGATCGCCCCACAGACTGCGATCGCTGCGTTTTGAACCTTCTGTATCTGCACCTGATGCAACTAGAGGGGGATGACCCCACATGCAGTCCAAGGCGGGTTCAACTGCGACTATTCAAATAAGCATTGAATCAGGGAAGAGTCATCCGGTTGGCGATTGATGGTCGCGTCAAATTCATCACGCCACAGGCAGCACAGCTATTGAACCAGTATTTTGACAGTCAGGGCGGCGTTGTTGCATGAGGGGAGGGTTGCGGGCGGGAGAGACATGGTAGATTTCA
>DVEB01000050.1 GCA_015295905.1 Synechococcales cyanobacterium M55_K2018_004 | reverse complement strand
CCGACTCAATAACCGACGGAGTCGGTATCAGCACAATTCAGCGATCGCCCTCTTCCCTCTTCCCTCGTCCCTTCCCATGTCACCTCCCCAATCCACAGCTAAACTCCGCCTCACCTGGCAATTTCTTTTCACCCTGGTGATGTTCGCCTTCATGTACTTGCCCGTCCTGGTGCTGGCTTTCTTTAGCTTCAACAACTCTCCCTTCAGTGCCACCTGGGAAGGCTTCACCTTGCAGTGGTACGTGCGGATGTTTAACGATGCACGGATTCTGTCAGCCTTGCAGGATAGTCTGTCTGTAGCCATTCTGGCAGTTGCCATTTCCGCAGTCTTGGGGACGCTGATGGCGGTGGGGCTGGCGAAGTATTATTTCCCTGGCAAAGGCTTGTATCAGGGTATGGCCTACCTGCCACTGATTATTCCTGACATTGCGATCGCCGTTGCCACGCTAGTGTTCCTCGCGTCTGTGGCGATCCCCCTTAGTCTTGGGACGGTCGTTGCTGCCCATGTCGTGTTTTGCATTGCCTACATTGGCCTAGTCGTCTCCACTCGGCTGGCTGGCATGAACCCCTACCTGGAAGAGGCTGCCCTTGACCTAGGGGCCACTCCCACGCAAGCCTTCATTAAGGTGCTGATGCCAGAATTGATGCCGGCCATTGTTTCAGGCTGCCTACTCGCCTTTGTATTGAGCATGGATGACCTACTCATTTCCAGCTTTACTGCCGGAGGAGGGGTAACCACCCTGCCAATGGAGATCTACAGTCGGGTGCGCACCGGGGTCAAACCAGACATCAATGCCTTGAGTGTTGTTCTGATCTTGGCATCGGGAGCGCTGGCCTTTGCGGCCGAATACATCCGTATGCGGGGGGATCAGCGTCGCCTCAACAAGCTGTAGGATGTCAGTCCTTTGCTAGCGCAGATGTCGAATACTGGGAAGCCCAGAATTGCTGACATAAGATAGAGTTAGCAGGAGATCTGAGCGGTTAGGACTTGAGAGTGATGAAACTAAAGCGCATTGGTCACGTTGCAATTTGCGTCCAGGATTTGGAAAAAGCAGCCCAGTTTTACCAGAATTTGGGCATGGATTTGGTCTGGAAGGATCCCGACTGGGCCTATCTCAAGGCAGGTGATGATGGGTTAGCGCTGCTTAGCCCCAACTATGCCCAGGCTGGCCCCCACTTTGGCTTTGTGTTTAGCGATCGCACCGAAGTCGATGCAGCCTACGAGCGCCTCAAAGCAGAAGGGGTTTACCTCACCGACATCCATGAACATCGGGACGGCACTGCGTCTTTCTATGGACGCGACCTAGACGGCAACTGGTTCGAGTATCTATATGAGCCAGCGCCTGTTGCCAGCGCAGTCTAAGGATTCTGACGACATTAAGGGGAAGCACTTTTTTGGTGAGTGAGCGGCAGAACCGTCCACTCACAAAACCTTGGTTAGGGTGCGGGCTGCGCCCCCACCAATCATTACAAGCTTAGGGCTATCAACCCCCCTTAACCCAAACTGACATTGAACCAGGGTGAACGTGGCTCACCCTTTTTTGTGGAAACCCAGACGACTTTTTTAAGAAACCCTGAGGGCGATCGCTCAAAACGTTACACTTTGCAACATATAATGTGAGCTATTGCAGATCAGCGTTTCAGAGGGTAGCAGCGAGTATGCGAGTTGCGATCGCCGGAGGAGGACTGGCAGGTCTAGCCTGTGCAAAATATCTGGTAGATGCCGGACACACCCCCATCGTGCTGGAAAGCCGCGATGTTCTGGGGGGACTGGTAGCCGCCTGGAAGGATGAAGATGGCGATTGGTACGAAACCGGGCTGCACATTTTCTTTGGTGCCTATCCCAATATGTTGCAACTATTCAAGGAGTTGGGCATCGAAGACCGGCTGCAATGGAAGGAGCATTCCATGATCATGAACCAGCCGGACAAACCAGGCGTCTATTCGCGCTTCAATTTTCCCGATATCCCCGCTCCCCTGAACGGAATACTGGCGATCCTTGGCAACAACGATATGTTGACCTGGGAGGAAAAGATTAAGTTTGGCCTGGGTTTGATTCCTGCGATGATTCGCGGTCAGGCGTACGTTGAAGAACAGGATCAGTATTCCTGGACAGAATGGCTACGTCGTCACAACATTCCCGAACGGGTCAACGAAGAAGTCTTTATCGCCATGTCAAAGGCGCTTAACTTCATTGGGCCAGATCAGATCTCTGCCACCATTCTGTTAACGGCTCTAAATCGCTTTTTGCAGGAACGCTACGGTTCCAAAATGGCGTTCCTTGACGGTTCTCCCACCGAGCGGTTATGCCAACCCTTAGTGGACTACATCACCGAACGGGGCGGTGAAGTGCTGCTGCAGAAGCCGCTTAAGCAAATTCGCTTGAATGAGGATGGCAGCGTGAAAGACTTCCTCATTCGTGGGTTAGAGGGCGCACCAGATGAGGTGATCGCCGCAGATGTCTACGTTTCTGCCCTGCCGGTGGATGTGCTTAAGGTGATGCTGCCAGAACCCTGGAAGCAATTGGACTACTTCAAGAAGCTGGAGGGGCTAGAGGGTGTTCCTGTAATCAACTTGCATCTGTGGTTTGACCGCAAACTGACAGATATTGATAACTTACTCTTTTCCCGCTCGCCCCTGCTGAGTGTCTACGCCGACATGAGCAACACCTGCCGGGAGTATGCCGATCCCGCTCGATCAATGCTGGAACTGGTCTTCGCCCCCGCTAAGGATTGGATTGACAGGCCCGACGACGAAATTTTGGCAGCGACGCTAAAAGAGTTAGAAAAACTTTTCCCGCAACACTTTACAGGCGATAATCCTGCTAGGTTACGTAAATACAAAATTGTGAAGACTCCCCGCTCAGTCTACACGGCGACACCGGGGCGGCAGGCTTGTCGGCCTGATCAAAAATCACCCATCAGCAACTTCTTTCTGGCCGGTAGCTACACCATGCAGCGTTACCTCGGTAGCATGGAGGGTGCTGTACTCTCCGGTAAGCTGGCAGCAGAGGCGATCGCCCGTTACACACCAGCCCATCCTCCTGAGTCTCAGACATCAGAAGCACTCCAGCCCGTTTGAAGTCATCGAACTGATTAATTCCTCTGGGGGATTTCTCTCTAGTTGGTTGCGAATCTCTAATCGCTTCACCTGCTGACCCCAGATTGCTGGTAGGTTTAACGTTATCCCTCCGCTTTGCAATGTGATGCTGCAATTGCCTGAGTCTCCCCGCAAGAAGCCGCTGGTGTCTCTTCAAGACTCCTACGAACAATGCCGCCGGATTACCGAAGAATACGCCAAGACTTTTTTCCTCGGCACGATGTTAATGCCAGAGGAGAAGCGTCGGGCGATTTGGGCAATCTACGTCTGGTGCCGCCGAACGGACGAATTGGTAGATGGCCCTAACTCAGCACAGACCACCGATGCCACGTTGGACCACTGGGAAAAGAACCTGGAAACCATTTTTTCTGGATGCCCTATCGATGACGTGGATGTGGCATTGGTCGATACGCTGGAGCGCTTTCCGCTGGATATCCAACCCTTCCGCGATATGATCACCGGGCAGCGGATGGATCTTTACCGCAACCGCTATGAAACCTACGAAGAGTTAGAACTCTACTGCTATCGGGTGGCAGGAACTGTTGGCCTGATGTCTGCTGCGGTGATGGGGATTGACACAACCAACAATTCTGCTCCCTGGAACCAGGGCAAAACCCCACCGGACCCCCGCAAGGAGGCGATCGCCCTGGGCATTGCCAATCAGCTCACCAACATCCTCCGCGATGTGGGCGAAGATGCCCGTCGCGGTCGCATCTATCTGCCCCTGGAAGATCTAGCGCGATTTAACTACACCGAACAGGACTTGTTCAATGGCGTGGTGGACGAGCGGTGGCGATCGCTGATGAAGTTTGAGATTCAGCGTGCCCGCCAGATCTTTGCCGAAGCCGAACGTGGGATCAGCCTGCTTAGCCCGGATGCCCGCTTTCCCGTATGGTCAGCGCTGATGCTCTACCGGCAAATCCTAGATGCGATCGAGCGTAACAAGTACGATGTATTCCGCAAGCGGGCTTATGTCAGCGCTCCCCGGAAGTTGATCAGCCTGCCGCTGGCTCGCCTTAGAGCGGCTGTTCTATAACCCCAAGCGGTTCAATTCCTGAGCAATCGTCACCGCTCAGCCCGTCCACCCTTGCGGGGAGAGCATATCACCTTTGCAGGCCCTCATCCCCCAGCCCCTTCTCCCAAGTTGGGAGAAGGGGAGCCAAGAATCTCGAAGTCCCTCTCCCAAGTTGGGAGAGGGATTTAGGGTGAGGGCAAACGTGACAGGCCTCCCTTGCGGGAAGCAAGCTAACGTCAGTTCTGGTTAAGAGGGTTTTGGGTCACCGCGCCTGGCGCGGTGACCCAAAACCACTGCCCCAAACCAACGTTAGGACATCCAAGGTTCAGGGGAAATTGGGGACGTGCATGGGTGCCGCAATCGTATGCCGCTACACGCGCGGGTTAGGACAGTGCAGTTTGTGGGCAATCCTGCTGCGGGGAGTTGCCCACAAACCGCGTTTTACCTCATGAGTGCGTAGCGCCATAAGAACAAACCCGTTAGGCTGAAAAGGGTAGGACGTTTTGGAGTCTTCCTTCCGGCTATCTGCGATCGCCCATCATGAAACGCTTTGCCCGCCTATTTGAAGAGGTTGACGCCACCACCTCCACCAATGCCAAGGTGAGTGCCTTGCAACAATATTTCCGCGCAGAAGTCCCTGCCAGCGCGGTCTGGGCGCTATACCTATTGCTGGGCAAGACCCGCAAGCGCCTGATCACCTCACGGGTGCTCCGGGATATTTTCTTGCAAATTTCTAATATCCCGGAGTGGCTGTTTGAGGACTGCTACGCCCAGGTCGGCGACACTGCCGAAGTGATTGCCTTGCTGATCCGCGATGCCCCACTAGAGAAACAGGCCGCCTTAGATCTGCCACTGCACGTTTGGATTGAGGAGGTGATCCCCCAAGTCAAGCAAGTCAAGTCAGGCGAGGAGTTGACGCAACTGGTGGTCTCCTGGTGGGCGGCGCTCAACGAGTTTGAGGTGTTTATCCTCAACAAGGTGTTGACGGGAGCCTTTCGGGTCGGGGTCTCCGACAAGTTGGTGATCAAAGCGCTGGCGGCAGAATTTCAGCAACCCGAATCGGTGCTGGCTCATCGCTTGATGGGAGAGTTTGTGCCCACGGTCGAATTTTACGAGTCGCTCAAATCAGCAGCGGAAGAGACGCATCCTCCCTCGCGACCCTACCCCTTCTTTTTGGCCTCGCCGCTCGAGGAGGAAAAGTTTCAGCAGGAAGACATGGCTCGCTGGGTGGCAGAGTGGAAGTGGGACGGCATCCGCGCCCAGGTGATCCGCCGTGCTGGGGAACTGTTTATCTGGAGCCGGGGGGAAGATTTGATCACAGAGCAGTTTCCCGATTTTGCAGCGACTTTTTCCCAATATCCAGACGGTTGCGTACTGGATGGCGAAATTCTCTGCTGGCAATATCAAACCCCAGCTGGAGAAACTCGCCATATGCCGCTCAGCTTCAACCATCTGCAAAAGCGACTGGGACGCAAGCGCGTCACCCCCAAGGTGATGCAGGAACATCCTGTTCACTTCATCGCCTACGACCTGCTGGAATTCAATGGGCAAGATCTACGAGAACAGCCTCTGATCCAACGTCATGATTTGTTGACCCAACTGCTGCAGCAACACCCCTCGCCTCAAGTCAGCGGCTCACAATTCATGCACTTCGACTCTTGGGAGGCGCTGACGGCACTGCGGGAGCGATCGCGCCAAGCGGGAGCCGAGGGACTGGTCATCAAAGCCGTTGACAGCCCCTACCTAGTGGGGCGCAAACGGGGCTACTGGTGGAAATATAAAGTCAACCCGATGTCGCTAGACGCCGTGTTGATCTATGCCCAGGCGGGCAGTGGCAAACGGGCAAATTTGTTTACAGACTATACGTTTGCCCTGTGGCAGGGAACCGAGTTAGTGAGCTTCGCAAAAGCCTACTCCGGGCTAGACAACCAAGAAATTGAAGAACTCGATCGCTGGATTCGTAAACATACGATCGAAAAGTTTGGTCCCGTGCGATCGGTGGAGCCGCTGCAAGTGTTTGAGATCGCCTTTGAAGGGATCGCCGCCTCCAACCGCCATAAGTCGGGGATCTCCGTCCGCTTTCCACGCATCCTCCGCTGGCGCAAGGACAAACCAGCACAGGAAGCCGATACCCTAGAAGCAGCATTGAAACTGCTGTCGCAATAGCGAGGTTCAAACGCTCCGCGTGCGGAATGGCAATGGCTGGCGATCGCCCCGATCGTTTTGCTCCTTGACGAAGAGTTCTGAACTGACATCACGCTACTATGGCGCTACGCGCTCATGAGGTAAAACGTTTTGATGGAAAACCTCGTTGCGCGGAGTTTCCCATCAAAACGTTGTCCTCAGCCATGCGTGTAGTGCTATATCTACGATACCTGACAGGGCTGGGACAATGTTTCTTTAAAAAAGCAGTTCAAAATGTTGGGAATTTTTTGGGAAACATCCTTATACTGGATGCCTGAGAGGAGGGGTAAACGATTTTTCCTTGTTGAAGATCGCTTCTTTTCTCACTAGTATTTAAGCCAGATCAAGGGAGCGTTTTTCCCCTTAAAAGCTGCTTTTTCAGATGAAAGCGCTCCAGAACTGTGTGGATTTATTGCGGAAAAGGGACATCCCGCTTAGAGCGTGAACCTTCTTTGCCAATAGCAGGAAATCAATGAGAGCATGTCACCTTTGCAGACCCTCATCCCCCAGCCCCTTCTCCCAAGTTGGGAGAAGGGTAGCCGCGCATCTCAAAGTCCCTCTCCCAAGCTGGGAGAGGGATTTAGGGTGAGGGCAAACGTGACATGCACCCAAATCAATCACTTTTCTCTGGTGTCTTCAACCGTTCTTCAAAATCTTAAAAAGCAGAAAAAGACTTGTTGCAGGAGTGGCGATCGCAGTGAAAGGTACGGACAAAAGAATTTCTCCCCAGCCAATTCAACCGCTCAAATTCCAGAGCAACTCGCTCCATGGCCCCCCACCGCCAGCTCCTCAAGCGGTGAACTGGCAGCCGCTGGCTGGAGTTCCGCCAACTCAGAAGGCGCTTTCCACGCCAACCCATGCGGCGGTCGATGCTGTGCCACCCCCTGCCACACCCCCGGCGACTCGCCCCGCCAAACGTCCACCCCACCATGCCCCCACAAAATCTGCCAACACCCCTCTGGCAACCAGTCGCGCACCAGTGCGGCGGCAGCCAGGTAAACTCAAACCGAGTTCACAGCTCAACCTGCCTCGCCCGCAGCCCAAACTGAACCTCGCCCCCGTCCTGCGCTGGGTCAAATCGCTAGCACCGCGTCCCCGCGCCCTAGGTTGGCCCGTCTTCTGGATGGTGGTCTTGGGCACCTCTGCGGGGATTGGTAGTTTGGCACTGCTGCTGCTCACCGCGCTGCCCCCCGTCCCTGAATGTCACCAGCTTTCTCCCCTGGCCAGTGACTCCGACCGGCTCTACTGTGCCCGCGAAGCCGTCCGTTCTGGGGATCTCTCTGAAATTATGGCAGCCCTCAAGCTGGTGCAGAGTTGGCCCCCCAGCCACCCCCTTTACAAGGAGACACGCCACCTGATGGCAAACTGGTCAGATGCTCTGCTGGCGGTGGCCTCCCAGCGGATCGAGCAGAGTGACCTGGAGGGGGCGCTGGTCCTGGCCCGGACGGTGCCGCCCAGCAGTCCTAGCTACGAGAAAGCGCAGCAGGCGATCGCTGCCTGGCAATCGGAGTGGCAGCAGGGGGAGCGCATCGTTGCCCAGGCCCTTGCTGCCCTGCGTCAGCAAAACTGGACTGAGGCGGCTGCCTACATCCAGGAGCTAGGCCAACTGGAGAATGAGTACTGGCGCACCCAAAAATCTGACCAACTAACCCGGCAGATCTGGGATGAGAAGAGTGCTTGGCAAAACCTGCGACGCGCCCGCCGTCTGGCGAAGGGGGGCGATCGCGACTCCCTGGTGAAGGCGATTGGCCTAGTGCGGCAGATTGACCCCAGCACCCAGACCTGGGCGGAAGCCAAGACCGATCTGCAAACGTGGAGCCAGTCGGTGATGGAACTGGCGCTGAAACGCTGGCAGCAGGGCGACCTCCAGGATGCCATGCAGCTAGCACAGGCAGTTCCCTACGGGTTAGACTTACCCGCTGAGGCACAAGACCTGATCCGGCTAAGTTACGCCAGCCAACAGATGGCCCAGCAAGGGCAGGATACGCCCTCTCTCAAACGGATCACTCAACTGATGGAGGCGATCGCCGCGCTGCGGCAGATCACCCCTCAAAGCAGCTTTTATGCCCAAGCCCAGGCCCACTTGCAAACCTGGCAAGCCCACCTGCAAGACCTCAACCAACTGCAACTCGCCAGCGCGATCGCCAGTTTGGGCCAGGAGGTCACCTACAACCTGGCGATCGCCCAGGCGCAGACTATTGACCCCAGTCGTCCCCAATATTCCCAGGCGCAAACCTTGATGGCTCGCTGGGCAAGGGATATTGAGCGCCTGCAGGATATGCCCTACCTGGTACGAGCACAGCGGCTGGCAGCCCCAGGCACAATTGCCGCTCTCCAGGCCGCCATTGCTGCTGCCCGCACCGTGCCCCAGCAGCGGGCGCTATGGCAGGATGCCCAAGCCGCGATCGCCAACTGGACAGCGCGGATCCAGTCCATCGAAGACCAGCCCATCCTGGACGCCGCCAAAGCCCTAGCCGCCAAAGGGGAACTGCGCAACGCCATCCGCACTGCTCGCAAGATCGACCAGAATCGTGCCCTCTATGCCCAAGCCAAAGCCGCTATGGACGAATGGCAGGCCGAGATCGACCGGGTTGAGTCTGCCGAAGACCAGAAGATCCTCGACCAGGCAACAGCCCAGGCCAGTCGGGGACGGCTCACCCTGGCGATCGACATTGCCTCCCGCATTGGCCCTGGTCGCCCCCTCTACAGCCAGGCCAGGAGTGCGATCTCCCAGTGGGCTGCAGAGCGAGACGCCATCTGGGATAGCTGGGCCGCCCAGGACGCAGCCCCGGTGGACTCCTACGATCCCAATGTTCCGCAGTAGGTGGCTGTGCGGTGGGCGATCGCCCATTGCCACGAAACACGTGCTTTCAAAATCCCAGACGCCAACTGCTACCACGTGGGGTATGCCTTAAGGTTCAATAGATTTGAGTAGCGATTGTTTTTGGGTGGGGCTGCACTGCGCCAAAAACAACTTCCAATCATCCATTCATCCTGCGCTGCGCATTTTGCCCTTTTCCCCGACTGCATGACTCCAAGCCCTGCCGAACTCGATTATCGCCCCCGCCAGTTAGTGCTGGTCGATGATGATCTGGTGTTTCGGGCGGGGTTGCGGCTGTGGCTCAATCAGTTCCGTGACTTGGAGGTGGTGGACGAGGCTGAGCGTGGTGAGCAGGCCCTGCGATCGCTAGAACAACGGCTTGCCCCTCTGCCGGATGCACTCCCCCCCGAAGCAGTAGACCTGGTGATTGTCTCACTAGACCTGGGCCGTAACGACCCAGGGCAAATGCCTTCGCTAGAACTGTGCCAGCAGATCCGATCCCGCTATCCCCGTCTTCCTGTCCTGCTGCTGGGGGAAACGATGGAACCCATCCTGGTCGAAGCCATGCGGCAGGCTGGGGCAACTGGCTACGGTCTGAAGACAGCCGACCAGCAGTCGTTGATTGGACTGATCCGGCAGGTGATGGCGGGTCAGCCAACGTTTCCGGCGCTGCGCCCTAACGCTTCCCGAGATGCCAGCGTGGTCTCACCCACTGCTGTCACTCCGGACAGAGCGTTCCAGATCACTCCGTTCCGGTTATTCCGCCGCAACCTGCGGCGTAGCAGCGTCCGCCAAATTAATGCAGCCCTAGAGGACTGCCTTGCCCAACTGCAAAACCCCAGCTTGTCTATCCTTGACCGGGCATTCCTAGCGGGTCGAGTGCGCGAACTCTATGCGGCTCGCTGGTTGGTGCAGCGACTCCTCGCCACGCCCCAGCTCCCGGACGCAACGCTAACGGAGGCGAACCAGGCGGCTTTGAGCGATCGCCCCACTGCACCCGTGCCGCCCTCCTCTGCCGAACTGTCTCCTCCAGCGGCTGCTCTTGTTGTCCAGTCGCCTCAGGGCATCTACAACCCGGCCCCCGCCCTGCGATCGCTGCTGGTTGACCAACTGCTCGACAAAATCCAGACGGGCACCGCAAACCTGACGGGAAAGGTGCTGGAAACCGACATTTTGCGGAGCGATCGCAAGCGTGAGCTATTCTGCCTGGTGTTGCGACAGTTTGAGGAGTTGCTGGAGGAGCTGCGCTTTTCCCAGGTGCAGCCAGCCCAGATTGAGGAGAAGCGATCGCAACTCCTGCTCGACCTGTGGCAGGCCGTCACTATAGAATTTTTCGGCAAGTATGCCACCGTTTCGATGCAGGGATACGAGGTAGAAGTCGTGAGTTCGTTGCTGCAAGAGGCCCGCACGGTGCAGGAAAGCATCCTTGGTAAAATTCCTGGTGTCGCTGAACTGCTCAACCATCTGCTCTTTCAGACCCCCTTGCTCGTCAATGGCACTCCCGTCGCTGCGGGCACCCCTGAGGCAATACACCAGGCCGAGTCTCTGCTGGGCAACCTGGTGATTCAAACCGCAAATGCCGTCATGCAACCCCTGTTGAATCGCTTTGCGGATGTGGAGGCGATCAAGCAGAAGTTTTATGATTACCGCCTCCTGTCCAGTCGGGAAATTGCTCGCTTCCGCAACAACCTGTCCTGGCGATACCGAGTTGATCAGTACTTTGAGGAACCCAAGGCCATCTTTGAGAGCCAGTATCGGCTGCTGGTCTTCCACGCCAAGGGGATCAAAATGACCTCAATCTATGCTCCCCGCCGTGAGGAGCTAGAACAGCTCTCAGGGGTTCAGTACGCGGTGACGCTGGCCTTGGAGACGCGCGATGCGATCGCCCCCCGCCTCCGTTCCGCCGTCTCCATCGTCGGCAGTGGCATTATCTACGTGCTGACGGAGGTGATTGGGCGCGGCATTGGCCTAGTGGGACGGGGCATCCTCAAGGGCATTGGCAACACCTGGCAAGATGTGCGCTCCCCCCGCAATGGGGGCGATCGTTCAAGGAAGAATTAGAGTGTGCCCATAGCAAGGAGCGCTCTCCCCGCAATGGGGGCGATCGCCCTCGATAACAGATGGCGATTGCCAACAGATAGCGATCGCCTGCGTCGTTTTGGCCCCCATTGGTTGTTGTGCAATGGCCAGACGGCCTACACGGCGCAACACCACAGCCAACGCTGACACCCACATTTGTCGCTGCCTTACCCCAGGCGCTAAGGTGGAGAGTGGCAAAGGCGAATGCTCTCGCAGCAACGCAAATCGCTCCTCCCGCTTTGCCCCTTACACTTTGCTTGCTATGCTCCGTTGCACCCCTCCATCCCGTCAATCATCCCGTCAAACTGGCTGGCGTTTCTGGCCAGCATCCCTGCTACTAGCGGCGTTCGCCGTGGCAGGCTGCTCTAGCAATGCGCCCACACCTCCTCCAGTGGCCTCGCCCAGCGTAGAAGTGAGTCCGCCGTCACCCACTCCCATTGCCTCGCCCACTCCCCCAGAAGCGCGATCGCAGGTCGTGACCTCTAAGGACGGTCAGGACGAAGTGACGTTGCCCGCAGGCTGGACGGTGGAGACCGGTCTGAACGCGGAAGCCCAGATCCAGGCGGCACACCGGGAACGGGGGATGTTTGTGATTGTGCTATCGGAACCTAAGCAGGCCTTGCCGGGGATGACCCGCGAAAAACACTCCCAGGCGACCCGCGAACTGCTGACTCAAAACCTGGCGGAATCGGCTGTTAAAGGGCCAACTGATGTGAAGACCATCCACGGTAATCCAGCGATTCAGTACGTCATCCAAGGGGCACTCAACAATATTGCAGTCAAATTTCTGCACACCACCCTCGAAACACCAACGCAGTTTGTCCAGATCCTGGCTTGGACGCGACCCGATGCCTTTGATGCAAACGAGCGCGAGCTACAACAGGTAATCCAGAGTTTCCGTGAAAAACCTGCCCCTGCCAGCCCCACTGTGACGCTTCCCTCGCCAGGGCCTGTGCCTGCTCAGCCGCAGTAAGGTCAGTTCAGGTTGAGCGGATTTTTTGGGCGCTCCCGACTCAAACAACACCTGGTTCAATCAGCCCTACCAATTTTTGAGCCTGCACGTCGTGGGGGCGATCGCCAATCTGACCGGGAATGCAGGAGAATGGCAGAAGTATTCCTTTAGGTTTGACACACGGCGAATGAGTGGTTTTCGATTGATCCGCACCAGATTGCAACTGCCCAAGGTTGCAGCTTGTCGATGTCCTAACTGGCAGCAGTCCTGGCAATCCTGGATTCAGGCAGGGGCTGGCGCCCACCGCCTTTCTCCTACAAAATCCCTGTGGTTGCGCTGCGGCTTGGCCCTAGTGCTGGGGCTTTTTTGCCTGCTGCTCAACACCTCTCCGGCCTTCGCGGTGCTCAACGACGACCACTACGACGGCAACATCTTCCCGCTTTACGGCGGCAACGGCTACCTCGTTCCCGTCCGGCTCACCCTGGCCGAAGCCCTCAAACGCGACAAGCCCACCCTGCTCGTGCTTTACGTTGACGACAGCCGGGATTGTAAAAACTTTGCCCCGGTGGTGTCTCAGGTCGATGCCTACTATGGTCGCGTGGCCGATATTCTGCCCATCAGTGTCGATTCCATTTATCCTAAAGACAGCTACGACCCCACCGAACCAGGCTATTACTACCACGGCGAAGTGCCTCAGAGCGTCATTTTTGACCGGACGGGAAAGGTCGTTTTCAGTGAAGCAGGCAACATTGCCTTCGAGAAACTGGATGACAAATTTCGCGAACTCTTTGACCTGCTGCCTCGCTCTGAATCAATTGAACTCAAACGTCGGGCCGTGAATGAGATCAACACCGAACTGGTTCAGTAGTCCGGCATAGCAAACAGTCCTGCGTAGAACACAACCCAGCTTGACCATCCCTCACAACCAGGAGCATTCCCCATGACAACTCCCTCCCTTGCCGTCGATGCACGTGAACTATTTCGCGCTGCCTACGAAAATCGCTACACCTGGGATGAACACTTTCCGGGGTTCACGGCGGATCTCACCCTCACCCGCGACGGTCAGACCTACGGTGGGCAAGTGATCGTGAACAAAGACCTCAGCTACGAGGTGCTTGGTGTTACCGATGAGCAAGCCAAAAAAGAAATGACCAACTTCGTTTGGGAAGTGGTCACTCATCGCCGACACACCCCCTTTGACAAAGCCCACGGCAAAAACTCCTTCACGCTGGGGGCCACCGACGAGACAGGGGCCACCGAAATTTTAGTTTCCGGTGATGCCATGGGGTCGAACTACAAAATTCGTAACCGCGAGATCTGTGAAGTCAGTCGAGTCATGAACGGCGTCGCCTTTGTGATTCACCATAAGCACAGCCTGGACACTGGCAACGGCTACATCTCCACAGGCTATGACATTGTCTATCGCAACGCTGAGACTGGTGAGATCACCCAACGGAAGAGTGTCGAACTAACCTTCGAGAAGATAGACAATTACTATATGCTCACCCGTGAAGTGGTGCAGGGTGAAGAGCAGGGAAAACCCTTTGGCATGGCCGCTGTCTTCTCTAACATCCAATACCTTGCTTAGCAGGTAGCACTTCAAAAATAATGCCCGTTCGGCTTAATAAGCTGGCAACTATTGTCGCTACATCTGCCCTCACCCCCAACCCTTCTCCCAAGATGGGAGAAGGGATTGGGCGATGAGGATAGTTCGTTATGAAATCTTGCCATGGGCAAGGAAGAGGCGGACGTAAGCCGGGTTCTGTTCTCTTTGACCATCGGTGTGACCCGATGGTCAAACAGGGCGGTTATCTATCTAGGATGTTTGTTACCAAACACCTCAAGCGGATTGGCAGGTAGGTTTCCCCACCTCGGAGCCGGTAAAAGACCAACCGTTGCTCCTTCGACCTTGCTTCCAACCGGGGTTTACCGAGCCAGCACCTCTCGATGCTGCTGGTGCGCTCTTACCGCAC
>DVEB01000090.1 GCA_015295905.1 Synechococcales cyanobacterium M55_K2018_004 | reverse complement strand
TTAGTTTTTGGTAGAACGCGCGCGCAGCGCGCGTTCTACCAAAAACTAACTGCTACTTTATAGGTGGATTCCGTATCAGATAAGTTGAACCCCCTGATGTTCCCTACACGGTGCCCACGGAAAATCAAGGGTGTTGGGGCACCGCATCCGGCACGGTGCCCCAACGCCCTCTTAACCAGAACTGACGTTGGTTTAGCCCTCCCGTGGCGGCTAAACCATACTAAAAATGGGATGTTTGCACCCTGCGGGTGCAAACATCCCATTTCTAATTTTCATACTGAGAATTGCTGTGAATTCAGCCATACTAGGGGCAGTTGATTGAGAGCATGTCACCGTTGCGGCCCTCATCCCCCCGCCCCTACTCCCAGCGTAGGAGCAGGGGAGCCGAGCCTCTCAAAGTCCCTCTCCCAGCTTGAGAGAGGGATTTAGGGTGGGGGCAAGCGTGACATGCATCCAGTTCATTTGACCTGTGTTGACGCATAACGGGGCAAAACCACTGTGATGTTCATTCTGCTCACCCGCATCCTGCTATGGTTGCTGGTGCTAACAATTATCTGGTATGTCTTCACGCAATTTATCCCGCGACCCTATCTCACTTGGCTAGGGGCCATCATCCTACTATTCTTTATTGTGATGGCCTTCAGCCAACCGGGAAACCCGGCAATTGGTGCCGTCTGGGGGCTGATCTCCTTTCCTCTGAAACCTTTGGGGTTAGCCATTTTCCTGTTTCTCAGTTCTCTCAAAGCGGGTATTGCTAAGGTGGACGGCAAGCTCATGCTAGCGGGGTTGCTGGTGCTCATCCTGTCGAGCTTGCCAATTGTGGCCTTCTGGCTGACGCAACAAACGGGAACACTGGCGATCAACTCCAGCGCCAGCTTTCAACCCAACCCAGCCCAAGTGACGGTGCGGGCGATCGCGGTCATGGGGGATGGCAGCAGTGCGACGGATCCGCTCCAGAGAAGTCGATCGCAGTTCAATACTGCCAGTACCTACTTGACGAACCAGCAAATTTCGCGCCTAGTCTCTGCGGCCAATCTATATCAGGCACGAGTGGCTCAAAGCCCCAACCTGATTGTGATTGCCAGCGCTGGTGCGGCAGCAGCCAATGACAGCCAAGACCCAGCGGCAACCTTGGCCAGAACGACGCTTAATCAGGCCGGAGTGCCCAACGAGCGCATTTTTATCGCAGCGAGTAGTGAGGACATCTACACGAGTGCGGTAGCAATCCGTTCCATCTTGGCAGAGCAAGGATACCAACCCCAAAGCGAGAGTGTGATTCTGGTGGCTCCGGCCATTAGTATTGGCCGCGCCTCGGCAACACTGAGGCAGTTGGGTGTGCAGGTCGTCCCAGAGCCAACCGACTCCTATATCTTTCAACTGACCGGCAGGGGTGAACGTCTTTTGGCCCATCTTGCCGACATTATCCCCAGTGCGGATGCGCTGGTGTTGACCACCCGTGTTGTTGAAGAACTGCTAACGTCAGTGTATTACTTCTTACGCGGATGGATTGGCGGGACTGTTTTTTGAGAGAATGACTGCTCCGGCGTTTGGTCTATCGTTTCGATCCATCGCTAGGATATCGCTAGGACATCGCTAGGACACGGTGTTGCTCAAATCAAGGGGACAGGCATGGCGCGATCGCAACTCCAAACCTTAGGACGGTATCTCCGTCCTCACTGGCCGGTGATGGTCTACGGCATCCTAGCCTTGTTGGTGGTCAATGCGATCGGGGTCTACATCCCATTGGTGATCCGCAACTGCATCGATAAGTTGCAAGTCACCTTTAGCTACAGTGAGGTGACCCGCTATGCACTGATGATTCTAGGGTTGGCCACCTTCATGCTGGTGGCGCGAATGTTGTCCCGGATCTGGCTGTTTGGTGTGGGGCGGCAGGTCGAGTTTGACCTGAAGCAAAAGATCTTCAACCATCTGCTGACGATGGAACCGGCCTACTTTACCATCAACACACCCGGCGATCTGATCAGTCGAGCCACCAGCGATGTAGACAATGTGCGCCGTCTCCTGGGGTTTGCTGTCCTTAGTTTGGTGAATACAATCTTCGCCTACGCCCTGACACTGCCAGTAATGCTGGCGATCGATGTGCGATTGACCTTGATTGCAATCGCCATTTATCCAGTGATGTTTTTCCTGGTGCATTTGTTCAGCGATCGCCTTCGTTCTGAACAACTCGATGTGCAGCAGCGCACCTCTGACTTGAGTGACCTGATCCAGGAAGATATGAGTGGCATAGCCTTAATCAAAATCTATGCCCAGGAAGAAAACGAACGACAGGCATTTCGGGAATTAAACCACAAACAATTGGTCTCAAATCTGGCCCTAGCAAGAACGCGCAATACTCTGTTTCCGCTACTGGGGGGGCTTGCCAGTATTAGCTTGGTGGTGCTGCTAGCGTTGGGAGCCGGGGAGATCGCAGACGGACGCATTACGGTAGGCGACTTCATTGCCCTGTTGCTGTACGTGGAACGGTTGGTGTTCCCTACGGCACTGTTGGGCTTTACGATCACTGCCTATCAGCGGGGTGAGGTCAGCATCGACCGGGTGGAATATATCCTGGCGCAAGCACCGCAGATCCGCGATGAGCCAGGGGCGATCGCCCTCCCCCGCCATGCTGTTCAGGGCTGGCTGTGTGCCCAAAACCTGACGGTGCGCTACCCCGACAACGAGCGCTTGGCGCTGGATGGGGTGAACTTCAAAATTCGACCAGGAGAAACAGTGGCCATTGTTGGCCCCATCGGTTCCGGCAAGTCTACTCTGGCCAATGTCCTGCCTCGCTTGATTGACATCGCCCCTGGCCAAGTGTTTCTCGACGGCTACGACATCACACGCATTCGGCTACGAGATCTGCGGTCGGCGATCGCCTACGTTCCTCAGGAAAGCTTCCTGTTTAGCACGACCATCAAAAACAATATCCGCTACGGCGACCCCAAAGCCGAGCAGGACGAAGTAGAAACCGCCGCCAAGCAGGCTCAGATCCACGCTGAGATCCTCAACTTTCCCCAGCAGTACAAAACCATCGTGGGCGAACGGGGCATCACCCTCTCCGGCGGACAACGGCAACGCACCGCCCTGGCCCGCGCCCTGTTAGTGGATGCCCCCGTACTGATTCTGGATGATGCCCTCTCTAGCGTGGATAATCAGACCGCAACGAATATTTTAGAAAACCTAAAGCAGAGTGGGCAGCGGAAAACGGTGCTGTTCATTACCCATCACCTCTCGGCTGCGGCCCTGGCAGACCGTATCCTGGTGATGGATCGGGGCAAGATTGTCCAGTCGGGTACTCATGCGGAATTGCTCGCCCAGGGGGGACTCTACCAGCAGTTGTGGGAACAGCACCAGCTTGAAGAGGTTCTAAACTAACCTGAGCACCGCTTCTACATTACGTCGGGTTGGGTTAAGCAGGTTTTGGGGAACGCGCACGGCATAGTGTCCCAAAACCCTTGATGGTGTGGGCGCGATGCGCCCACACCATCAAGGGTTGCAACTTATCCGCAATTCCCATTAACTAGAGCGCTATACGCTTAGGTTAGGACAACGCGTTTTTGACATCATGAACGCGTAGCGCCATAAAGTGAATTCAATCACCATTCGACAGACTGATGTTTGATAAAGTCTCCAAAAACTGAATCGTTGAAATGCTGCTGGACATCGAATTATTTGGTAGGGTTTTATTCTCATGTGCATACTGCACTGCGGACTGCTTTCCGTCGCTTGGCAGTGCCAGCAGTAGACATCGAATGATAACAAACACCTTCTTTATGTTGTGAATCGGGGGATGGGGATGAGTCTGACATCGTTGAAAGGTCGGGACTTGTTGAGCATGGCGGACTTGAGCCGCGAGGAGTTGCGATCGCTCCTAGAGTTAGCAGCAGACTTAAAGTCCGGCAGACTCACCCCCCGCTGTGAAAAGACATTGGGACTCGTGTTTAGCAAAGCGTCCACGCGGACTAGGGTGAGCTTCTCTGTTGCCATGTTTCAACTGGGGGGACAGGTGCTTGACCTCAATGCCTCCGTGACGCAGGTGGGGCGTGGTGAACCCGTGCAGGACACTGCCCGCGTCCTCGATCGCTACCTGGATGTGGTTGCGATTCGTACCTTTGAGCAGCAAGAGGTGGAGACGTTTGCCAGCTATGCCCAAATTCCCGTGATCAATGCCCTGACAGACTGGGAGCATCCCTGTCAGATTTTGGCCGACCTACAAACCGTTGAAGAAGCATTTGGCAGCTTGGCGGGGCTGACCCTGACCTACGTGGGCGATGGTAATAATGTGGCGCATTCCTTGATGCTGGGGTGCGCTCTTGCAGGGATGCATGTGCGGGTTGCAACGCCAGTGGACTACCAACCCCATCCCAAAATTGTGGCTCAGACTGAAGCGATCGCTCAGCAAAACACGGAAGTCCTGGTTACCCAAGATCCTCAGCTTGCTGCCAAGGGTGCCCATGTTATTTATACCGACGTGTGGGCCAGCATGGGCCAGGAATCGGAAGCCAACAGCCGCATTCCCATCTTTCAACCCTATCAAGTCAATGATGAACTCGTGAGCCTAGCGGATCCCCAGGCGATCGTGCTGCACTGCTTGCCCGCGCATCGGGAGGAGGAGATTACCAACGCTGTCATTGAAGGACCGCACTCCCGCGTCTGGGATCAAGCAGAAAACCGAATGCACGCCCAAAAGGCTTTGTTGGCAGCAGTATTAGGAATCATTTGATGCCTCGTCATTTGAAGTCTTGGCTCACTATGGCGCTACGTGCTCATGATGTCAAAATCGTTTTGTAGGAAACCCCGCGGCGCAGGGTTTCCTACAAAACGCGTTGTCTTAACCTAGGCGCATAGCACCATACCCCTCGACAGCAAGGTTGGCAGTCTGGAGCAGGGCTGTTGGGGCAAAACGCACGGCTGAAATCGGCATCTGTACAAAATCTGCACAAAACTGGAGGCGATTAGAACGGCTTAATCACCGTCAGTTCTGGTTAAGAGGGTTTTGGGTCACTGCGCCGGGCGCGGTGACCCAAAACCCTTGCTTTTCCCGAATTCACGTTAATCACGAACTGAGCGGTCATACCAAGGGGCAAAGAAGGGGAGGAGGAGCAAGCCGGGCAGGGCAGCAGCAATTGAAATCAGGAAAAAGAGTGGCCAGCCTGTTTGCTCGGCAATTTTCCCAGCGGGAGCAACGAGAATATCACGGCTGATCGCCATTAGGCTGGAGAGTAGGGCAAATTGCGTTGCAGAAAAGCGGGGGTTGCACTGGCTCATCAGGAAGGCAACAAAGCCAGCGGTGCCTAGTCCACTGCAAAAGTTCTCGATATTGATCGCAACGACCATGAGGGGATAGTTTTGCCCGACGATTGCCAGCACGAAGTAGGCCAGGTTGCTGAGGGCTTGCAGTCCGCCAAACACCCAGAGCGAGCGATTAATCCCAATCTGGCTCAGAATGGCGCCGCCCGTCACTGTCCCAACGATTGTTGCCAGCAGCCCCATGCCGCCCTGAATTGCCCCGATCGCCGACTGCGAAAAGCCCATTTGCAACAGAAAAGGGGTCGCCATGTTGTTGATCAAGGCATCACCAAAGCGGTACAGCGTAATGAACACCAACACCAGGATGGCTACAAGTGCTCCCGATCGCTGAAAGAACTCCTGAAAGGGAAGAATGACCGCCTCAGTGAGGCTGGCGGGAGGCTGCACCTGGCGTTCGGGTTCTGGGGCAAATAGGGTGTAGGCTAGGCTCAAGCCCATTAGCCCTGCCATGGCAAGATACACTAGGTTCCAGGGCATCTGGTCTGCCAGGATCAGGGCTAGCCCCCCTGTGACGAGCAAGGCAATCCGGTAGCCCAGCACAGCAACCGCGGCCCCAGCCCCCATCTCTCGTTCTTCCAGGACATCGACCCGGTAGGCATCGAAGACAATATCCTGGCTGGCGCTGAAAAAAGCGATCGCCAGTGCCGTTACCGCGATTAATTGCAGTGACTGAGTGGGGTTCCACAACGACATGGTGGCGATCGCCACTGTCAACAGCACTTGGGTGATCACCAACCACCCCCGCCGCCGGCCCAAGAAGGGCGGCACGAAACGGTCAATCAACGGCGACCAGAGAAACTTGAACGAGTAGGGCAACCCCACCAGACTAAACAGGCCAATTGTTCCTAGGTCAACCCCTGCTGTGGTCATCCAGGCTTGCAAGGTGCGGCTAGTCAGAAACAACGGCAGACCAGAAGCAAAGCCCAGCAACAGCAGGGCAGTCATTTTGCGGCTCTGGAAGACCTTCAGGGCAGAAGCAATGGTTTTCACGGCAGGGAGGAGGCACAATGAACGCATGGACGTTATCTTGCCATGTTGCGTTCCCCTTGCAACCATTTGAAGGCGATTTGATTGAGGGCGATGTGAGAGCAATTTGAGGGCGATCGCAGTCAAAAGTCAGTCAAAAGTCGGGGCAACAGAGCACCCTTTGGTGCGTCTGCCGCCACTGGAATTCATGTCATACGGAATTCGCCTATAAAGTAGCAGTTAGTTTTTGGTAGAACGTGCGCGCAGCGGGCGTTCTACCAAAAACTAACCGACCCTATAAGCAACGGATTCCGTATCAGTTTTGGTTAAGCAGGTGTTGGGGCACCGCACATGGTGCCCCAACACCCTTGCTTTTCTATGCACGTCGCGCTTGGGAAAGCAAGAGTTTCAGGCTATTTCGAATTCACGTCAATTGACTCTGCGCCAGACTCTACCGGTAAGGGGGCGATCGCTCCTGGTGACGGCTCAGGAGCATTTAGGTCGGGAAGTGGCCGCTGATCGACCCCTGGGACAGTCCGCTCCTGAACTGCACCAGTGGGTTCCTTTCCCCTATATCGCAGACGCTTGAACCAAGCCTTCACATCGGCAAGTTCAGGGCTGCGAGCCGGGGGGCGTCGGGGGGGTGTCATATCGGCGGGGGGAGATGGCTGTAGGGATTGCGATCGCTCCCCATCATCCCCTCGCCCGGTCTGCCCCGATTCGGGTAGCGCTTCCCCAGGAATTAGGTCTTCCATGAATTCCTTTGTATGGTCTTGCAAGCGGTTTACCATCTCCTCAACCTGTTCTGCTGCTGCCTTGGGTGGAGTAGGGCTGGGAACTGCTGGGGTGATCGGCTGCTCCGGCAGCACAGGAGTTGGCGGCTGGGGTTCGACCTGGAGGGCTGGTGCACCGCCTGTAAGCGTTTGTGGTTCAGGAGCAGCAGCAGGCTGGGGTGGCGGACGTCGTTCACGTCTGCGATCGCGGAGCCGCTCTAGATAGGATTTAGGCTTTGCCGGACGCGGCTTAACTGCCGCAGGCTGCTCAGGGGCGATCGGGGCAGGCGTTTGCGCAGGAACTTCCGCTGGCGCCACCTCTTCAGTAGGCACGTCCTGCGGAGGCAGACCTCCCGTAGCAGGCATCGGCGCACCTGGGGCAACAGGCGTTTGCTCCTCGATCTGGCGACGCTCTAGCGCTTGTTGTCGGGCCTCTTCTAAGGCTCGTCGCTCGGCTTGCTGCCGTTCCGCCTCCTGACGTTCGGCGGCTCGCCGTTCGGCCTCAATCCGCTCCGCCTCCTGACGCTCTGCCTCTAAGCGCTCGGCTTCAATCCGTTCCGCTTCTCGCCGCTCAGCTTCCTGACGAATCGCTTCCTGCTCTCTGCGGATCGCTTCCTGGCGTTCGGCTTCCAACCGTTCCGCTTCCAACCGTTCCGCTTCTCGCCGCTCGGCCTCGAGTCGTTCGGCTTCCCGCCGCTCGGCCTCGAGTCGTTCCGCTTCTCGCCGCTCGGCTTCCCGGCGCTCGGCTTCGATCCGTTCCGCTTCCCGGCGCTCGGCCTCGACTCTGGCCCGATAGGTAGGATCCACGATCGCCATGGCATCCGTGAGTTCTCCCCGCACCAGTCGAGCCAGCGCATCTGTGCCGTTGGGTTCTAGGGTAATGAAGCGCGCAGTGTTGTTAAAGACGTTGGGAATAGGCGCCCCCTTGTCATCAATCAGTTCAAGTTGCACCCAATTTCTACCGGGTTTAAAGCCTTTCAGATAAATGGGTTGCCACTCGTCAAAGGTAAAACTTTCGCCGTTGATCGTTGCCCGAATCTGCCAGTCCTTCAGGTCGTCGTCGCGCCGTTCTCTGGCCAACAAATGCAGCGGGGCATTCACCAGATAGAAGTCCAGCATGATGGGTTCAGCGCCATAACTGCCCTGGGGGCGGCTGTAGGTCAACAGGGGCTGGTTGGGGTCGGGCCGGTTCTCCCCAGTCTTGGTCAAAACGTGGAAAACAACTTGGGCGTAGGCTCCCTCATTCTTAAAGCTTTCGTGCCAAGGGCGGGCGGCAAACACGCGCAGGATGTGAGTACCAGGGGTGAGGTCTTTGAATACTAGTGGTTCGTCAGTGCTATAGACAGGTCGGTAGGGTTGGTTGTCGAGGAAGACATGCAGGTGTGGCCCTAGCCCCAAAGCCTTATCTTTAAATAAGGGCAAGTCTTTTATCTGAAAGCGGACGCTTACTTGATCGTCTGATAGGACTTCCTCAGGACGAGGGCTGAGAATCTTGACCTGGGGCTGGTACACCTCAAGCTGCTGGCGAAGTGTCTGGATTGCTTCGGGAGGAGAAACTTCCGTCAGTTTCCGGGTCGAGATCGGTGCAGGTGGGGTGGCAGAACGTCTTGGTTTGGCGATCGCCACCTCTCCCCCAAGACCCACGCTCATGATTCCTAAGACCACTGCCAGCAGCAGGCTAAAGGCTCGCCTGAACCCGATCGACCGCTTGATCCCCTGCACGATTCCACGCTCCTGAGCAGGTGAATGAACCGTCGCAATCCTGCCCATAGGGAACTATAAACCAAATCGAAGGGAGAACCTGCACTTACCCTGCGCTTACATTGAGCGCAAGCTCCCCAACTTAGCGCGTGATCCACAGCGCGGGATTAAAAACTGATTAAAAATCATCAAAGCAAACCTGTGATCCCCGCTTACCAATAGGCTTTGGGAGCGTTCAAAGATGATTGTCTATCCCAACAATAAGTATTTCGTTTTGTAAACAAACGTCTATCAAGGGCATTAATTCTGCTCATCAACAAGGATAAAAACCTTGCCCAATGGACATTTCCCTAATTTGAAATATTGTTAATTCCCTTTAAACTCTGCGTATTTACGGCTCTATAATCTCCAGAGAAACCCAACTTCAGATTGCATCGGGCTTCTGGCGCACTGCTCTCTGGTTGATAGCCAGGCAGGCGGGCCAGCGATAGGACACTGCTCAGTCTACTTATGCGCATTCCATTACCTGCGTGACCTTAGCGTAGAGTGGGTGTTGCCAACAGGTCTTATGCCGCTCATTGGGATCATCCAACTTGGCACCTGAGTGTAAGTAGATCAAGCAGCAGCCTGTATGCTTGTGTCTGCATATTTGGAGGTTGGGGCTTATTCGTTCCTTGTCTAGAGAGAGGAGAGTCTCGAATGACAACTACCCCACGGGAGCGAGAGGCAAAAGTCAAAGTCGTGGTTGATAATGACCCAGTTCCAACGTCCTTTGAGCTTTGGGCAAAGCCGGGTCACTTCGATCGCACTTTGAGGAACGGTCCAAAAACCACCACCTGGATTTGGAACCTCCACGCCGACGCTCACGATTTTGATAGTCATATCAATAGCAGCCTGGAAGACGTCTCCCGCAAAATCTTCAGCGCTCACTTCGGTCACCTCGCCGTGATCTTTATCTGGCTGAGCGGGATGTATTTCCATGGCGCTAAGTTTTCAAACTATGAAGCTTGGCTGGCTGACCCCCTGCACGTCAAACCCAGTGCTCAGGTGGTCTGGCCGATCGTTGGTCAAGAAATTTTGAATGCAGATGTAGGTGGCGGCTTCCAGGGGATTCAGATCACCTCTGGTTTCTTCCAGCTTTGGCGGGCCGCTGGTATCACAAATGAGTTTCAGCTCTACTGCACCGCCATTGGTGGTCTGGTTATGGCTGGCTTGATGCTGTTTGCCGGTTGGTTCCACTATCACAAGCGCGCTCCTAAGTTGGAGTGGTTCCAGAATGTGGAGTCGATGATGAACCACCACCTGGCAGGTTTGCTGGGTCTCGGTTCCCTGGCTTGGGCTGGCCACCAGATTCACGTCTCCCTTCCGATTAATGAGCTGTTGGACAAAGGGGTTGCGCCTAAAGACATCCCCCTGCCTCACGAGTTCATTCTGAACTCTAGCCTGATGGCAGACCTCTATCCCAGCTTCTCTAAAGGCATCATGCCCTTCTTCACCCTCAACTGGGGTGAGTATGCTGACTTCCTCACCTTCAAGGGTGGCCTGAACCCCGTTACGGGTGGTCTGTGGCTGTCTGACACTGCACACCATCACTTGGCGATCGCGGTGTTGTTTATCATCGCAGGCCACATGTACCGTACCAACTGGGGCATCGGCCACAGCATGAAGGAGATCCTGGAAGGACACAAAGGTCCTTTCACGGGCGAAGGCCACAAGGGTCTGTACGAAATCCTCACCACCTCCTGGCACGCTCAACTGGCGATCAACCTGGCCATGCTGGGGTCTCTGACCATCATCGTGGCGCAGCATATGTACGCCATGCCGCCGTATCCCTATCTGGCAACAGACTATCCCACCCAGCTTTCCATCTTCACGCACCATATGTGGATTGGTGGATTCCTGATTGTGGGAGCGGGCGCACACGGTGCCATCTTTATGGTGCGGGATTATGACCCTGCCAAAAATGTCAATAACTTACTGGATCGCGTGATCCGTCACCGCGATGCCATCATCTCTCACCTCAACTGGGTCTGTATCTTCCTGGGCTTCCACAGCTTTGGTCTATACATTCACAACGACACCATGCGTGCGTTGGGCCGTCCTCAGGATATGTTCTCCGACACGGCAATCCAGTTGCAGCCTGTGTTTGCTCAGTGGGTTCAAAACCTCCACACTCTAGCTCCAGGTAACACTGCTCCCAATGCACTGGCAACAGCAAGCTATGCGTTTGGTGGCGATGTTGTCGCTGTCGGTGGCAAGGTTGCCATGATGCCCATCGCACTTGGCACTGCTGACTTCATGGTTCACCACATCCACGCCTTCACGATCCACGTCACTGTGCTGATCTTGCTGAAGGGTGTTCTGTTTGCCCGT
The DNA here is from genome assembly GCA_015295905.1 of Synechococcales cyanobacterium M55_K2018_004. Taxonomy (GTDB): domain Bacteria; phylum Cyanobacteriota; class Cyanobacteriia; order Elainellales; family Elainellaceae; genus DVEB01. Next base: position 3,127 of record DVEB01000090.1, on the reverse strand, counting down.
AGCTCTCGTCTGATTCCAGACAAGGCAAACCTGGGCTTCCGCTTCCCTTGCGATGGCCCTGGTCGTGGCGGTACCTGCCAAGTTTCTGGTTGGGACCATGTGTTCCTCGGCCTGTTCTGGATGTATAACTCGCTGTCGATTGTGATTTTCCACTTCAGTTGGAAGATGCAGTCTGACGTCTGGGGGACGGTTGCTCCCGATGGAACGGTATCCCACATCACCAATGGCAACTTTGCTCAGAGCGCCATCACCATCAATGGCTGGTTGCGTGACTTCCTGTGGGCACAGGCCACTCAGGTGATTGGCTCCTACGGCTCTGCGCTGTCTGCTTACGGTCTGCTGTTCCTGGGTGCTCACTTCATCTGGGCATTCAGCCTGATGTTCTTGTTCAGTGGTCGCGGCTACTGGCAAGAACTGATCGAGTCTATTGTCTGGGCCCACAATAAGCTCAAGGTGGCTCCTGCTATTCAGCCTCGTGCTTTGAGCATCATCCAGGGTCGGGCTGTAGGCGTGGCTCACTACCTCCTGGGAGGAATCGTTACCACCTGGGCATTCTTCCTGGCTCGAATCATTGCAGTAAGCGGTTAGCGTTAGCTGAAACGGCTCTTTCCTCTAGATATGGTTCTGGACGATGGGCAGAGGGCATTTAGTTATCGACTTCATTAAGATCCTCAATGGGAAATTGGGTAGTTTGGTAATCCAATGTTCAAAGCCCATCGCCTGGGTTCCAGTACACTAGAGACGAATCGATAAAAGCTGATTGCGAACTTTTTAATCAATCAGGACTTATGGCAACAAAATTCCCGAAATTTAGCCAGGACTTGGCCCAGGATCCGACCACTCGTCGGATCTGGTATGGGATTGCCACTGCCCACGACTTTGAAAGCCATGACGGAATGACGGAGGAGAATCTTTACCAAAAGATTTTCGCCTCTCACTTCGGTCATCTGGCAATCATCTTCCTGTGGACCTCGGGCAACCTGTTCCATGTCGCCTGGCAAGGCAACTTCGAGCAGTGGATCAAAGATCCGCTCAACACTCGTCCGATTGCTCACGCGATCTGGGATCCTCATTTTGGTCAAGCTGCGGTTGATGCATTCACTCGCGCAGGTGCTTCTGGCCCCGTCAACATTGCTTACTCTGGCGTTTATCACTGGTGGTACACCATCGGGATGCGCACAAATGGTGAGCTTTACACGGGTGCAGTGTTCTTGCTGCTGCTGGCTGCGATCTTCCTGTTTGCAGGTTGGTTGCACCTCCAGCCCAAGTTCCGCCCCTCCCTTTCCTGGTTTAAGAATGCGGAGTCGCGCCTAAATCACCACTTGGCTGGTCTGTTTGGTGTTAGCTCTCTGGCTTGGACGGGGCACCTAGTGCACGTCGCTATTCCTGAGTCTCGTGGCATCCATGTGGGTTGGGACAACTTCCTGTCTGTGAAGCCTCACCCTGCAGGTCTGCTGCCTTTCTTTACCGGCAACTGGGGCGTGTATGCCCAAGATCCCGACACAGTGGGTCATGTGTTTGGCACTTCTCAGGGGGCTGGGACTGCAATTCTCACCTTCCTGGGTGGCTTCCATCCGCAGACCGAGTCTCTGTGGCTGACGGATATTGCTCACCACCACCTGGCGATCGCCGTTCTGTTCATCGTTGCGGGACACATGTACCGCACTAACTTTGGCATCGGTCACAACATCAAGGAAATGTGTGATGCCAAGGAGTTCTTCGGCAGGAAGGTTGAAGGTCCGTTCAATATGCCCCACCAGGGTATTTATGAGACCTACAACAACTCCCTCCACTTCCAGTTGGGTTGGCACTTGGCCTGCCTAGGTGTGATCACGTCCTTGGTGGCACAGCACATGTACGCCCTGCCTCCTTACGCCTTCATGGCGAAGGACTACACCACAATGGCAGCGCTCTACACTCACCACCAGTACATTGCTGGTTTCATCATGGTGGGTGCGTTTGCTCACGGTGCAATCTTCCTAGTGCGTGACTACGATCCTGTACAGAACAAGGACAATGTGCTGGGTCGTGTGCTGGAACACAAGGAAGCCATCATTTCTCACTTGAGTTGGGTTTCGCTGTTCCTGGGCTTCCACACCCTGGGTCTCTACGTTCACAACGACGTGATGCAGGCGTTTGGCACCCCCGAAAAGCAAATCCTGATCGAGCCTGTGTTCGCTCAGTTTGTGCAAGCTTCCTCGGGTAAGGCACTGTATGGCTTTGAGACGCTGCTCTCTAGCCCCGACAGCATCGCCACCACCGCTTGGCCTAACCACGGTAACGTCTGGCTGCCTGGCTGGTTGGAAGCAATCAACAGCGGCGCCAACTCTTTGTTTCTGACGATTGGCCCCGGCGACTTCCTGGTTCACCATGCGATCGCCCTGGGTCTGCACACCACCACCCTCATCCTGGTCAAAGGCGCATTGGATGCTCGTGGCTCCAAGCTGATGCCAGATAAGAAAGACTTCGGCTACAGCTTCCCCTGCGACGGCCCTGGCCGCGGCGGCACCTGCGACATCTCTGCCTGGGATGCCTTCTACCTGGCCATGTTCTGGATGCTCAACACCATCGGTTGGGTTACCTTCTACTGGCACTGGAAGCACTTAGGTGTATGGGGTGGTAACGTCGCTCAGTTCAACGAAACCTCACCCACCATCATGGGTTGGCTGCGGGATTACCTCTGGCTCAACTCTGCTCAGTTGATCAACGGGTATAACCCCTTCGGCATGAATAACCTCTCAGTCTGGGCCTGGATGTTCCTCTTCGGACACTTGGTTTGGGCAACGGGCTTCATGTTCCTGATTAGCTGGCGTGGTTACTGGCAAGAGCTAATCGAGACGATTGTCTGGGCACACGAGCGCACTCCTCTGGCGAACCTGGTTCGCTGGAAGGACAAGCCCGTCGCACTGTCCATCGTTCAAGCTCGTCTGGTTGGTCTGGCACACTTCACGGTGGGCTATATCCTGACCTACGCCGCATTCTTGATTGCTTCGACTTCTAGCCGCTTCGGTTGACCTGAAGGCTTAAGCTAAGCAAAAATCCCCTGCCTTGTGGCGGGGGATTTTTGTTGGACGTGATACGAAATCCGTCTATAAAGTAGCTGTTTGTTGTGGTGTGAAACGGGCGC
>DVEB01000219.1 GCA_015295905.1 Synechococcales cyanobacterium M55_K2018_004 | reverse complement strand
CGCACGGAACAGCAAGGGTTTCAGCTTATCCCGAATTCACGTTAGCTATAACTGCAGGGGTGGTACGCAAGGGGGACATAGTGCTGGCCTCATCAGTCAGCCCCCGCAATCAGCAGTGCAATGCCATAAAAAAAGGGGCAGATTGAGCGTCTGCCCCAGGGCGTCAAATTAGAAGCTGCTTCATGTATTCAAATCGCCTGACTCGCTGGGGCGATCGCCTAACCGACTAACTGCTTCACTTGCTTCATAATGCCAGCGGGATCGATTCCTTGATAAGGGTACTGCTCCCACAGACCCCCACAACCTTCCTCGTGGGTGCCTAGGTAGGCATACTTGGGGGCATACCCCCGCTCCAGCAGCCAGCTTCCAAAACGACTACCCAGGCCTGTCTTGCGGTTGAAGGCTTCCACCACTACCACGAAGGGAGCCTTGCCCAGCTTTGCCATCATCGCTTCATCGACCACATTCAGGGTGGGCTTGTTGATCAGTCCCACATCCAGTCCTTCCTGCTTCAACCGTTCCACAGCATCCAGTGCACGGTACAGGGCATCCCCAAAAGCCACGATGTAACCCGCCGTTCCTTCCCGAACCACCTCATCCTTGCCAGGAACGAACTGGTAGTTCCCCCCAAACAATTCGTTGCCATTAGCATCTAACACGATGGGTGTCTTGGAACGAGTAGAGAAGATGAAACGTAGACCTGGATCATGGAAGACTGCTTCCACACAGGCTTTCATCTGGTTAGCATCAGCCGGGAAGTAAAGCTTGGTATCGTAGCCATCGTCTAGGCCGTTATCAGCATAGAAGTTATTGAGGCCGAAGTGACAGGTATTGTCTGCCATGTCATCGATGCCGGAGTGGGAGAAATGACACAACAGATTAGAGTAGTTGAGTCGTGCCATCGTGATCTCTGAGATGCACATCTCCAGGAAAGCTGCGAAGGTCGCAAAGATACCCTGCTTGCCCTTCTCCATGCCAAAGCCTGCCGCTGCCGACAAATTGCCCCGCTCCATGATCCCAGAAGGAATGAAGACTTCGGGATAGGCATCGTGAATTTTCTTTAGACCACAGGAGCCTTCCAGATCGCTATCGATCACGACAACCTTGGCTTTGCGCTCCGCTTGACTCATCCGTCCCAGCATACCCACAACCGCATCGCCAAACACGTTGCGGTTGGAATCCCACCGATCGCTGACTCCCAGGAAAGTGTAGTTCTGGCTGGGCTTTTCGATGCTCTTGAGGTACTCAACTGCTGCGGTTTGTCCTCGTTGTTCTAGGTATTGCAGAGCGAGTTTCACGGAAATCACGTCGTGTCCGTGGGTTGAACCTTCTAGCCCCGCCACACCAGGACACATCGGGCGCTTGTTAATCACAGCAATGGGGCCGGGTGTATTAACCGCCTCACAAATGCGGGCATAGAGGCCATCAAGATCTTCCCCGTCACCCACCAGAACCTTCATGCCGTGGCCTTCCAACGTCTTAGCTACGCTAAAGCCTGGCAGATATTTGGAGGGATGGCCTGCGATCGTCACGTCGTTGTCATCGATCAACAGTTTCACATTGATCTTTTGGGCAACGGCGAAACGGGCTGCTTCGGCATCGTTCCCTTCCTGCTGCGATCCATCGGAACCTAGGCAAAAGACAGTTTTGCCAGGGTTGGCCAGAGCCACGCCATTGACGTAGGGCCACATGTGGCCCAACCGCCCCGAACTGAACTTCACACCAGGAGTCAGTCCTAACTCAGGGTGGCCTGGGAGCTTAGAATTTGCCATGCGATACTGCATCAGTTGCTCGGCAGGCAGTTCCCCATGCAGAGCGGCCATCAAGTATTGAGTCCCGACCCGATGCCCGGCTTCATCGAAGAAAATAGGCACAAACTGGCTAGGCTGGCTACGAAACAGGGCATCCAGAATCATCACTTCAGGTACGGTGTCGTAGGGGCCGCCTGTGTGACCGCCTACGCCCCGCGCGGCTCCTGTTGCCGTGAAGAAAATAATCGCATCGCGGCAGAGTTGAATATTAAATTTGAGGGCCTCTCGCTGCTCATCCGTCAGCGTTGGAACGGAGGGATCAAGGGTCACGTGCTTGTAGGCGCTGAGATTGATGGGAAATTGGGTCATAGTGAATAGTCCTGAGAGAGCAATTCTGTGATGGGCTAGTGAAACAAGCAGCGTCAGCTTTTTTCGATGGGTAAGACCAGGAACAGTACACTACTAACTCGAAGAGGCTGATTGGCGATCGCCCCTCCCCATTGCCCAGATTGGTTTTTCTGGACGATGATGAGCCAGATGTCAATCTATCTATGCAAATAGTAAAAAATACTCAGTATAAATGCAAGAAAAGTAGCCCGAACTACATTCAGACAATCCTTTGCTGCGGTCAACGTGAATTCGGGATAAGCTGAATCCCTTGCTGTTCCGTGTGCTGTTCCGTGCGCGTCTCGCATGGAATAGCAAGGGGTTTGGGGCACCGAGCGCGGTGCGGTGCCCCAAACCCCTCTTGCCTCGAACTGACATGCGATTACCTACCATACCGACTCCGTCGGTTATTGAGTCGGTTTGTTGTGGTGTGAAACGGGCGCTG
>DVEB01000049.1 GCA_015295905.1 Synechococcales cyanobacterium M55_K2018_004 | reverse complement strand
TCGGACCGTGGAGGCAACCGCAGCAGAGTTTACCCAGGCTGGGGGGAATCCCATCCATCGCGTGGTGACGATTCAAGGACAACTGCGGGTGGGTGCGGCCCCCGCGCAGGAAGCGATCGCCGTCGTCAATCCCACCGAAAACTTTGCACAGCGGTTCCGGCACGCCCTTGCAGCGCAAGATCTCCCCGTCCTCCGCCTAGAGTTTGCTACGACTCCCAGCCAACCGTCTGAGGCGGACGAGGTCGCGGCGATCACCTCCCCTCCCCTCGTAGCGCTGCTGACGGCAGCCAACCAGGATAGCGAAAATATCTACGCCGAAGCTCTGCTGCGGACGCTGGGCGCTGTCACTTCCCCCCAGGCAACTGAGATGGCAACTGAGACTGAGACGACTACGCTCACCGCTGGGCTGACCGCAGTACAGCAGATACTCTCGCGGTTGGGGGTTGACCCGCGCAGCTATGCCCTAGCCGATGGAGCAGGGCTTGCCCGCAAGAACTTGGCTAGCCCTGAGGCGCTGGTCCAAACTTTGGTGGCGATCGCCCATACCCCCCAGGCCACCGCCTTTCGCAATACCTTGGCAGTTGCAGGCCGCAGCGGCACCCTGAAAAACCGCTTCCGTGGAACTCCGCTGGAGGGCAAGCTATGGGGCAAAACCGGCGCCATCAGTGGTATTGCCACACTGTCTGGCTACCTCAATCCCCCCGACCATCCGCCGCTTGCCTTCAGCCTGCTGGTTAACCACTTTGACCAACCAGTGCGAACGATCCGCCCCATCATCGATGAAATGGTGTTGCAGGTCGGACAACTGCGCCCCTGCCCACCGTAGCGCTGGCGGAACTCTCTCCGCCCAAGTGGAGTCATTGAGACCGTGCGCCTATTTGTCACGTGCGCCTATTTGTCATGACAACTTTTGCTGCTATGAAACGTGCGATCGGATCTGCAATCCTACTGACGCTGGTGGGGCTGTGCTCTGCGGCTGTGCCAGCTTTTGCTGGGCAAAGCCCTGCTTCTTCTGAGCAAATTGCTCAACAGGCAAGCCCAACCTCCTCGCCCCCCGCCCGCAGTCCCTTTGCTCTGCAACGGGCCAGAAATCTAGCCAGGATGGCGGCTGAGCGGGTGAATGGTGGCTTAGAGCAGTATCGGGCCGAAGCATCGATGCATGGCCCCTCCGCTGCTGCCCCCTTTGTGGATAACGGAAACGGCAGTTGGACATTTACCTTTGTGGGTGGCCCACCGGGGTCCAGCACCCCCACGGTCGAGAGTGTCGTGACTGTCTATGAGGCCGATTGGCGGGTAGTGGTGGACTACAATGGCCCCATCCAGGCGCGCGAAAGACCGGTGCAGTAACCGTCACGTAGCGCTATCCCTTCAATCGATGAGGGCAATCGATGAGGACAACCAATAAGGGCTGCTAGCGCTGCTCTAACGCCAGCTGGATCAGTTGATCGACGAGGGCTTCGAAGGGAACGCCGCTGGCAGCCCAGAGTTGGGGATACATGCTGGTGGCGGTGAATCCAGGCATTGTGTTGATCTCGTTGATCAGCACTTCGCCAGTGGACTCGACATAGAAAAAGTCCACCCTGGCAATTCCACTGCAATCCAACGCAGCAAATGCCTGGAGCGACATTTCTTGAATTCGCTGGGCGATCGCTGCTGGCACCTGGGCAGGAATGTGGAGGTCTGCCATGCCCTCGGTGTATTTTGTCTCATAGTCATAAAAGTCACTCTGGTAGGTGATCTCACCCACAACAGAGGCTTTGGGGTTGTCGTTGCCCAACACAGCACACTCTAGCTCTCTGGGAGAAGGCACGGCCGCCTCAACGATCAGGCGACGGTCAAAACTAGCGGCGCTGTCGAGCGCGGCCTCTAGTTGGCTGCGCGATCGCACCTTGGCAATCCCCACGGAAGATCCCAGGTTTGCAGGTTTGACAAAGCAGGGATAGTCCAACTCTGCCTCAATCTCATCCACGAGCTTGGGGAAAACGCAGGGGTTCGACCAAACCTGCGATCGCGTTACAGCCCGATACTTCACCTGGGGTAACCCCACCTGAGCAAAGGCCATCTTCATGGCGATCTTATCCATGCCCATCGCGGAACCAAGGACGCCCGACCCCACAAAGGGCACCTGCATCAACTGGAGCAATCCCTGCACAGTGCCGTCTTCTCCATTCGGACCATGTAGAATGGGAAACCACACATCCACGTCTGCAACCTGAGCTGTTGAGCGCCACCGCTCGACGGCTGGGGGCACAGTAGCTTGTAAGGCCGCTCCTGCTTCAGCGAGGTTCTCGGTGGATGCAGTCGTCTCGACCAGTTGGGGCGGCACACCAGCCGCCAGCACAGCTTGGGCTGGTTCACCGGCTAGCCAACGGCCATCTTTCTGGATATAGACGGGGGTGAGTTCATAACTAGCAGCGTTGTGTCCCGTCGAGAGGGCTTTGGCGATCGCCTGAGCCGAGCGAATAGAGACCTCATGTTCTCCCGAACAGCCGCCAAACAACAGCCCCACTCGCAACTTCGACATGACTCCGTTTCCCCTAACCGCAACTTATCCGAGATAGCGTAGCACGTTCTGCGGAGCCGATCAGCATCGGGGCGTTGCCGGAACCTTCACCTCACCCGCGCCATCACAAACCGTTCGATTCCGGCGAGATCGCGGTGGCTCTGAATGGCCTCGTAGCGTCCGTTCTGCCGCAGCAACTCCGCCACGGCGATCGCCTGTCCTGCCATCAGTTCAACCAACCACAGACCACCGGGCTGGAGGTACTCCGGTGCGGTGGCCACCAGATGACGAATGCAATCCAGTCCGTCTGCACCGCCATCCAGGGCCAGGTGGGGTTCGTGGCGGGTGACTTCGGGGTGCAGGCTACTCACCTGCACCGTGGGAATGTAGGGTGGGTTGGACACCATACCGCTGAGCCGCCCCCTGAGAGACGCTAGCGGAGCAAACCAATTCCCCTGGTAGAAATGAATGCGATCGCTCAGTCCGGTCTGTGCCGCATTGAACTGGGCGATCGCCAGAGCCTCTGCGCTTAAGTCAACAGCGTGAATGGTGGCATTTGGTAGGGCTTCAGCAAGTCCAAGGGCGATCGCCCCACTACCCGTCCCCAGGTCTGCCCAATCACCCGACGCCAAGGGCGTATTGCCTACGGCTGCCACCACCAAGTCAATGATGAGTTCTGTTTCAGGGCGGGGAATCAGCACCGCTGGCGACACCGTCAGGAGAAAGTTGCGCCAGGGAGCAATGGCCGCCAAGTATTGCACAGGCACCCGCTCCTGGAGTCGTCGTTGCCAGAGGGCTTCTAACTGTTCAGGCGGGAGCGAGAGGAAAATTTCAGGTCTTGCTCTGAAGGAGGCCAGCCGCAGAGCAAGACGATCGACGTCGGTGAGTTGTTGCAGCAGCCAATCAGCTTCTTCTGGAGGGACTTGATGGGCGATCGCCGCTGCACGGGCGGCTTGCCACCACTGCCAAAGCCACTCCCCAGAAGTCACCCAATGCCGTTCAACCACAGTTCTCTCGCATCGCTATCGACCGTTTAGTCATGCACTGACTATTAACCATGCTCTGGACGCTGGACTCAGCTTACTACTTGAGCGTGTTGCAGCACCCACAGTCTTGCAATACAGATATGACAAGACTGTAGGCGCGATGGAGTCCAATTGTCAGAATTATGGACGAGCCGGAATTATGGACGAGCCGGAGATGACGGACGTTGCTGATTTTGGGGTCGAGCAGCGGGCCGTTGCTGGGATTGTTGTCGAGCGGCAGGGCGTTGTTGGGGTTGTTGCCCCGCGGCAGGCCGTTGCTGCGGTTGTCCTCCTTGCTGCTGTTGCAGGTTGCGAATAAATTCGATCGACTCGCGCGGCGGCACCAGAAACAGCATTTGCATCTCTTGCTGGTTGTTACTGTTCTGGAGCATCTGAATCACACCTTCCAGGGTAGTCACTTGAACCGTCACCCGGTTAGCCATGTCCGGTTGTTGCTGTCGCAGCCGGTCAATCATGGCCTGCAAGTCTTCCCGCCGGAAGTAGAGTGGCACCACTTGCCGTTCGCCCTGACGAACCGTGAGGTAACCGCCATCCTGCCCAGAGGAACGAGCAATAAACAGGGGAGTGCCCTGGAAGTTTTGATTGGCATTTTGCCCGCCAGTGCTGCGGAGGACTTGCTGTGCGGCCTCTAAGTCTTGCTGACTGGGCACAAAGGAAAACTGTATCCGGTTTTGTGGATTTTCTTGGGTGGCCAGTTCGTAAATTTCGGCCAGGGAGACTGGCGTCACCCGCACACTATTGGCAATCTGGGGGTTCCTGGTGCGCAGGTTATCTAAAAACCGCTGGGCATCTGCCCGGTTGATAAAAACACCGCTGACGGCAGTCGCCTGTTGCCCCTCGCCCTGGGAAGCGACCAGCGGGGCACCCTGAGCATCCGTCAGGGTAAAGACTGGCACATGCCCAATCTGTTGAATAATTTGCTCTCTGGTCAATGCCAGGGCTTCCAGTGCGCCAATCAATAGAGAACCAAGGGTCATGCTTCCCGCCAGTCCTAGCGCAGCACACCACCGAATCAATGACCTCATAACTGCTCCTTAACAAACAAAAATCGACAGTCCCTTAAATCGACAGTCCCTTAAACAGAGATGACAACAGAGATCCACGCTCCTACAAGATGACTTTGCCAGCACCCTGAGTTGAAGCCAAAGACCCAATTCAGGTGTTCAATCTGGGCGTTGGTACTGACAACGAGGGTTTAGACTAACATCCCCACCTGCTGAACAGCTAAGCCCTATCGCATTCTAGAAGAAGTGGCTGTCTTTGGATTGACTAATCCAGAAAATCCTTGTATAGGAATGTTCGTTCAACCTTGCTTCAATGTGAAACACGCTGCCACAGTTGCGATCGCCCAGTCACGCGTGCGACAAAGCTTTCCTCAAGACACAAGTTCTCCACAAGACAGGGGTCCCTAGGTTGAAAATCCTGGGCTTTGTGAAATTCGCAAGCACCACTGCACTTGGTCGAACGACTGACCCGCTGGCAATCTCCTAAGCACAGAGAAGGCGATCGCACCCCCTAGGTTCCCCAAGGGCTGGAAGAACACCCAAAAGAAAACAGCGATGCTCATTTGGGTCTTGATACCAATGCTTCAAAATCCCACGACAGATCTGAGGCAAGGGGGAGTAGAGCACGCAGTCCCAAGGGAGTGTTGCCCCCTTGCCCCCTCCGTCACCCTAGTTTTGGGCATTGCTATTTGGCGTTGCTTCATCCAACACCAGTTCTAGTTAAAAGTTCTGGTTAAAAGGGTTTTGGGGCACCGCGCCAGGCGTGGTGCCCCAAACCCCCTTATTTTTCCTTGCACGACGCGCACGGAACAGCAAGGGTTTCCGCTTATCTGCAATTCACGTTAATCCAAATATGATTTTTGGAGCGAGGGGCAGACGGAGTGCGCCCCCCTGACGTTAGGTTCTCATCCTGAGGTTCTCATCCTAAAAACTGCTGAAAAGAAAACGTAGTTTTTTACGAGCGATCGCCAGCTTCGATACACTAGAGTTCATCTTTTATGCAAGGGTTCTCCTGAATCCGCTTGATGAACGACGGGTTTATCTGACGAGGCTTAGTATGAAACACTTTAATCTCTTAGCCTGGATGCGAAATGGCGGCATCCTCTCGGTATTCTTGTTAATGACGGCCTGCCAAGCGCCTCAGACCGGCAGTGGCACGTCTACTCCGGCTGCCAGCCCGGCAACGCCACCTGCAGGGAGTGGCGTTTCGCTCAAACTAGGATCGCTGCTGCCCCTGACGGGTGACCTGGCGCAATACGGTGGCCCCATGCAGGACAGCGTGAAACTTCTGGTCGATACAGTCAATGCCTGCGGTGCCACCGTAGAACTCCTGTCGGAAGATGACCAAACCGATCCCGCCGCTGGCGCAGCAGGCATGACCAAGCTAGCCGAAGTGAACCGGGTTGGTGGTGTTGTCGGTGCAGCCGGAAGCGCCATCTCAAAAGCCGCGCTCGATATTGCCGTCCGCAACCAAGTGGTGCAAATTTCTCCCGCCAGCACCAGTCCCACCTTTACTGAAGAGGCCAAGCAGGGACTCTTTAAGGGGTTCTGGTTCCGCACCGCCCCCCCGGATACCTTCCAGAGTGATGCCCTAGCCCAGCTAGCGAATCAAGAAGGATTTAAGACCGTTTCGGTCCTGGCGATTAACAACGATTATGGCAATGGCCTTGTTCAGGCGTTTATCCCTGCCTTCAAAGCCCTGGGAGGATCAGTGCCGAATGAAAACAACCCAACGAAGTATGCTCCCAATGCGACAACCTTTGATTCAGAAGTGAAAGCAGCCTTCAGTGGTGAGCCGGATGCAGTGCTGCTGGTAGCCTATCCAGAAACCGGGAGTCTCATTTTGAAAGCAGCTCAAGAGCAGGGGTTGCTGTCGGGCAAAACAAAGGTGATTATGACCGACGGCATGAAGACCGCAAACTTAGCTGAGCTGGTTGGCAAGACTGCTAACGGTAAGTTTATCGCCGCGGGGATGATGGGAACCGCTCCTGCTGCTGGTGGCCCCGGTATTCAGGCCTTTACTGACCTCTATAAGAGCAAATTTAACCGCGATCCTGGTCCTTACACCGCTAATAGCTGGGATGCAGCCGCATTACTGGTGCTGGCGGCTGAAGCTGCTAAGAATAACACTGGTCCTGCCATTAAAGACCAGGTTCGTAATGTTGCCAACCCTCCCGGGGAAGAAGTGTCGGATGTTTGTCAGGCGCTGGCACTGGTGCGGCAAGGTAAGGATATCAACTTCCAAGGAGCCAGTGGCACGTTGGACTTTGATGCCCAGGGCGATGTGGTTGGTAGTTACGACGTGTGGACGATTGGTGAAGATGGTACGCTCTCCATCAAAAACACTATTAACGTCGGTGGCGGTTCATAGCTGCAATTAGCCTCAATTGCAGCAAAGGTTCAGGATACTGGCAATGCCAGCATCCTGAACCTTGATATCCTGAGTCTTAAGGTAATGATTGCAGCAGATCGCTATTCGCCCGCCACAGCCATCGTCAGCGAGTTGGCCTCGGTAGACTTTTGTTGCTTTAGAACCCGCAAGCGTTGCAAAAGTGCTTCGGTTTCCGCCTGAAGATTGAGCAGCTCAACTTGGTGAGTCTTTTGGTAAGGAAGTTTCATCACAGGAGCACACACGGAAGGGTTGGAGGCAGGGCTAGGAGAAGGCTCAACAGTTGGCTCTGAAGCGTTAGCACCAACAGCACCCTCAGCAACGACTGGCATAGCGGGAGATTCCGGGATTAACAGTTGGCTAGTCATTTTTACTCATTCACACCACGCTGGTTATTGTACCTTAACAAGGTATATCGATTGTATTGAAAGAATCGATGGCAACAATTTTGCTGGTGTGGCAGTTCAGCAGGTGGCTATGCCCCAACCAGAGAGGACTATACTCGCCTCAAAACTCGCCTCAAACAAAAGTTTCGTTTCTCTCAAGTCTTGCATCATTGTGTTTGTGATTGAGTGTTTGTGATGGAGTGTTTGTGATGGAGTCCTCCTCGCTGCTCCGGCATCCCAGCGCTATGCTGAAAAAGGCAGTCAGGATTATGGCGGCACTATGACACAACACACGGCTCAAATTTGCATACTGGGTGGCGGCTTTGGCGGGCTGTATACCGCCCTGAGGCTCAGCCAGTTCCCCTGGGACAAGGCCCAGAAGCCCGAAATTGTCTTGGTGGATAAGAGCGATCGCTTTTTGTTTTCCCCTTTGCTGTACGAACTGGTGACGGGTGAACTGGAAACCTGGGAGATCGCGCCTCAGTTTGCCGACTTGCTTGCCAATACCGAAGTTCGGTTTCGGCAGGCAGAAGTGGCAAGGATCGATCTGACCACACGAACGGTCTATCTTCAGGGCGGCGATGCCCTCCCTTACGACCAACTTGTCCTGGCGCTGGGAGGAGAGACCCCCCGAGAAATGGCTCCCGGCTCAGCGGAGTATGCCCTCCCCTTCCGAACCATTCACGATGTCTATCAGCTCAAAGATCGACTGCGGCAATTAGAAGAATCCAACCCCGATAAAATTCGAGTGGCTATTGTGGGGGCAGGCTATAGCGGGGTTGAGTTGGCCTGTAAACTGGCAGACCGGTTAGGCGATCGCGGTCGTATTCGTCTGGTGGAAGTGGCAGATCAGATCCTCCGCAATTCCCCTGACTTTAACCGCGAAGTCGCCCAACAAGCCCTGGCAAAGCGCGGTGTGTGGATCGACCTAGAGACGCGGGTAACATCCGTCACTGCCGACACCCTCTCGTTGGAATATCGGGGGACGGTGGACACAATCCCCGTTGACATTGTGCTGTGGACAGTCGGCACCCAAACACCAGCGGTGGTGCGCAACCTCCCCCTGAAACAAAATGACCGAGGCAAGATCTTGGTGACGACTACCCTCCAGGCTATTGACCACCCTGAGATTTATGCGCTAGGGGACTTGGCAGAATGCATAGACGCTGATGGGCAGAAAGTCCCTCCCACCGCTCAAACAGCCTTCCAGCAGGCTGACTATGTTGCTTGGAATCTATGGGCAGCTCATACTGGACGCCCCCTGCTGCCCTTCCGGTATCAGCACTTTGGTGAGATGCTGACTCTGGGCACCAACGAAGCTGCCTTTTCAGCCCTGGGGATAAAACTGAGTGGGCCACCAGCCTACGTGGTTCGGCGTCTTGCTTACCTATACCGCTTGCCCACGTTCGAGCACCAAGTCAAAGTTGGCCTCAACTGGATCACCAGACCTCTGCAAGATTTACTCCTGCTGTAGCAGTGGTCGGCAGGATTGCCAGCCTACTTTCCCTCCTCACTTCTATTGCTCTATGTCCTTCCCCAAAGTGATTTTCTTTGATGCTGTTGGTACGTTGTTTGGTGTGCGCGGCAGTGTGGGTGAGATCTACGGTGAGATGGCCCAACAGTTTGGGGTGCAAGCCGACCGAGAAGCGTTGAACCAGGCATTTTTTCAAGCGTTTCGGCAGGCCAGCCCGATGGCCTTTCCAGGGGTTGATGCGGCTGAGGTTCCGGCTCACGAGTTTGCTTGGTGGCGGCAGATTGCCTTTCAGTCTTTCCAGCAGGTGGGGGCGACCGCTCAGTTCACTGACTTCTCTGCTTTCTTCACGGCCCTCTACGACCATTTCAAAACGGCTGACCCCTGGTACGTCTACCCCGATACCATTGCAACACTGACCCAGTGGCGCGATCGCGGTGTCCAGTTAGGGGTGTTGTCCAACTTCGACTCTCGCCTTTACCCAGTCCTTTCGGCGCTGGGACTGGCCGACTTCTTTCACTCAATAACAATCTCGACGGAGGTGGGCGCAGCGAAGCCCAACCCCTTGGTTTTTCAGTCGGCCCTAGAGAAACATGGCTGTCTGCCCGCAGCAGCATGGCACGTTGGCGACAGTTATCAGGAAGACTATTTGGGTGCAAAAGAGGCGGGGCTGCGCGCCATCTGGTTAAAGCGAGAGGAGGGCTGAGGATGGTTCTGGGGGCACTCCATCACCTGGCGTTGGTTGTGAGCGATCGTGCTCAATCGGAGCCGTTTTATGACCAAGTGTTGGGCTTCCTGGGCTACCACCAAGTTGAGAGCAATGAGGAGTTTACCCTCTGGTGGTCAGCCCAAGCTGGCGGGATCAGCATTACGGCCCTACCCTCCGGCCAGCACTCAGAAGAAGGAGGACAGGGGGCGATCGCCACTACCAAACCTTGGGCCGCAGTTGACTCTGGACAAGGAGTAGACACGAACGCTCTGGAGGGGGCATCGCTTAGCACAACATCGACCTACGACTCTGCTAGTTTCTCTCCCTTTCCAGAAGGGACACCTGTGGGGTCTCCTGAAGACCGCTTGCGAAAATCGTTGGGGTTATACCACGTGGCTTTCTGTGCCGAGAGTCAGGAACAAGTAGATGCACTCTACGACCTGCTGCTGGCAATGGGGGCCAATATTGTGGAAGCGCCAGCGCCCTACGACCACTATGCACCGGGATACTATGGAGTCTTTTTTACTGACCCCGATGGCATTCGGATGGAAGTTGTGCACATGCCACTACAGCCGTGATCAGAAAAACCAGCCGTTTCCCATAGCACGTGAATTCGGAATAAGCTGAAGCCCTTGCTGTTCCGTGCGCGACGCGCACGGAACAGCAAGGGTTTTGGGGCACCGCGCCGGGCGCAGTGACCCAAAACCCGCTTAACCAGAACCGACGTTATAGCGGTTTTCATAGTTATGAGAGACAGTCACGTCGCACCAGATCCTGCGTTCAGGGGTTGAGTGGTGTGGTCTGTGATGACACCACTGCAGGCAGCTATAGCCGCGTGAGAGCGTATACCGACTCCGTCCGTAAAGTAGCAGTTTGTCGTGGTGTAAAACGACAAACCGAACTTAATAACCGACGGAGTCGGTATTAGAGGTCAATGCTCATTAGCCGATCAAGGGCAGAGGCAATCAAATTGCTGAGGGGGCGATCGCGCCCTGAACTGAGGCCAGAGCGTTGGCCATCCCCCGCTTGAGCCACTGCTGGAGTCGTGCCCGATTGAGCAGGGACAGATGCTTCGAGTGTTGGGACCTGCTGAGCGATTGCAGTTTCCTGCTGAACGTGGCTCAAAGCACGGGCGATCGCCTGCATACGGCGTTCCTGGTCGTGGGTAATGCTGTTGACATTGTTGCCAAGGCCAGGGGCATTCCACTGCTGCGTATCAGGATCTAGGTAAGACCGAACTCTTGCCCACAAAATGGCATCCTGGCCCTGCAAATTTTGCTGTCGAGCTTGCACCAAACGCTCCACGTAGCCTCCCTGATCGAGTGCAGCCCTAGGCGACTGGTTCGCCAAGTCAATCCCATTCAGCATTTCCTCCAGCGTCATCTCAAGCTGATACTGAGAGGCGATCGCCACCAGTTCATCCGTCTGTCGTCGCAAACGTTTCAGTTGCTTTTCGTCCGCCTCTTCGGGGGAACTAGCCCCATGCTGGTAGGAAAAACTTCCCAAATTCCACACACCATTCCCCGGATCTGTATGGCCATAGTAGGCGCGGGTGCGCTGCCCCTTTGGTGTGCGGGTGCCTTCGGCGCTGCCAACAATTCGAGCCACTAGCGAATCCGGCCCACCCCGAAACAGCGCATCTAAAGAGAAGTCCGTTTGCTGCGCCTCAAGGTTTTTGCCAGATAGAGCCTCCTCTGACTGGGGTTGCCCTGAATTGGCTGTTGCAGTTGGCGTGCTGGCTCGGTCGAAGGTCAACTCAACCGAGCGGTTCAAATCGGCAGCGGCAACTTCCTGAGCTGCAACGGGGGCCGGAGCGGTAGCCGTCTGCTTAAGAGGGGCGGACAAAGGAGCATTTGCCGCCACACTCTCTACTTGGTCAGAGGCTTCTGGGATGACTCGATTGGGCGGGGTTGGGGGTGGCGGGAGTTGGTCCTCCTTCGCCAGAGAAAAGGTCTGGACGGGGGGAGTCGTCGCAGTAGCCGGCAACCCAATCGGGCCACTTGAAAGCTGTGGGTTAACCTCCAGAGGCGATTGATCCGTCTTCAGCGGATCAGTTGAAGACGGATCAGTCGCAGCAGGATTGGGAACAACAGTGGCTTCACTGAGGTCAAAACTCAGAGGGAGGTCATCGGCTTCGGCAGTGGGGGCATGACCCAGGGCGATCGCCGCGAGACTCATCAAAAATAGGGAAAACCGTTTCATAGCAAACACTGAAGGGACGTGACAGAGTAAACCAGGAGCAGGAAAAGTGTGAAGGCAGCCTGCAAAAGCACCTCCCAAAGGAGACCTTGAGAAAGGGACTCTATTCAGAGACGAGCGATCGCTCCAAAATATTGGCCGCGGGTTCAACCATCGTCCACTTGCCATCGGGTTGACGACGCATCGCCGCAAATTCTAGGTAGTCTGCCCTGCCGATTGGGTCGCCCTGCTTCACCTGACCCAACTTCACATGCCGCAGACCGCAATAGCGGAACAAGTAAGCAGGCACATCGGGGCTGGAAAAGATAAAGCAGTGTTCCAGATCATTGGGTTGCAGGACGCCATTGAAGGGAGCAAAGACGCGATCGCCCCCAACCCGAATTGAGATATCTCCTAACCCACCAACGACTGGATGCCCCCCCACCGTTTTGCCAGGTTGAAGTTCCCAGGCCTGCTGAATTTGGACTTTTCTCACAGGCACCTGGTCTTGGCGGCTGCATCCCGTGACTGCTAGAACCAGCGCAGTCATCCCAAGCGCAGACCACCACCGCCAGAGATGGCATCGTCGTGGATTGCCTCGCAGTAGCTTGCACCGCTCCTTACCATGCCCTTTATTGGAAGCTAAACCGATACCCCGCATATTCGTTGCCTTCGTACAGGATGATAAGCCGGGTCTGGGGGTCGAAGGCGAGGGGGTAGACTTGGCGCTCGGCAGCGACACCAGCCCGAACTTGGATGTCAGGCAGTTGACAGTAGGGCGTGCCGACAATCTGGCGGACGCGATCGGCCCTAGCGCGTTCGGGCACCGTCAACACTTGGGCGAGTTGTTCGCGGGACAACTCGACCTGGGCATTCACCGACCCCTGACAAGCCTCGTGATGGCTTTGTTGACCTACTCCAGAGAGCATATTGCGGAAATCCACAAACAAGCCCACAAAGGCAAACATTAAGCCACCCACCACAACAGGACTAAGAGACCGCCGTTCTAGGCTTTGTCGCCTCATGAATTTGTTCCTCCCGTTGCGATCGCCACCAGACTGGCAAACACAATCAGAAGCCACGCGGCCCCCAGTAAGATCGTCGTCATAGGCGACCTCCCACCAGCAGACCCATCATGGTAGCAAGTAGACGATAGCCCCAGGCCACACTCGACTGCGGGTTAACCGTCGTGCGATAGATAGCCAGCGCCGCGGGGGCAACGATAATCGCCAAAGCCGGAACCCAGAAACCAGGGTGAGATAGCAGCACTAAGTCGATGGCAACCCGAGTCAGGAGGGAACCTGCAAACCAGAACGCCAAAGACCTGAGGGAAACGCTTTCAGCCGATTGAGTCGATCTGGGGGAGCGAGTGGTTAGGGTGCGTTTGGGTTGGGGACGCTGCAAGAAGCGGCCCAAACGTGCGACTATCTCCTGCAGAACAGCCAGCCCCATCCCCCCGGCTTGATTAGCAGAAGCACGGTGTGTCCGTCGTCGTAAGCTCTGTGCCATCAGTGCTGCCTCCCGTTCTGCCTGGAAAAGGTCTATCGAGCGTGTTTTGAGCACAAATGCTCCCTCTGCATCCCGTTCGACGTAGGGAACCGCCGTCGTCTGATATTCGCAGACAGGGCTATCCTCTTGCTCATCCGGATTGAGGCCATTCTCAAGCAGCAAGGCACGGCGATCGCGCTCTAGTTTTTCGGCCAGTAGCTTTAGGTCTTGCATCGCCGCTTCCTGAGCCATAGAGAGTTGGTTGATCTGCTCAGCCTTGTCTTCGATCTGCTGCCAAAAGTCCTGTAAAGACTGCTCGATGCGGGGCTTCTGCATGGCTGCAGGTCTTTCCTTAAGTACAGTGCCGTAAGGACTGTAGGTGGCATTTGATTGTCCTAAACCGCCGTCGGTGGAACTCTCTGGAGCTAAATTCGACAGAACAGGGCCGCTAGGCGTGGTGAAACGAGTAGGAGTGGGCGCGGCTTTTGCAGAGCGATTAAAAGCGGCTTCAATATCGGACGCAGAGAGAATAGTTGGGGCAGGGGATGCAGGGCCAGCCTGACTCTTGACAGCTCCTTCAGGAGAGGATGCAGCAACGGTCACCCCCATACTGGCGGGAAATAACTCAACCATGGCAGCGACTGAACCAGAACCGCGACTGGACGGCTTTTCTGCTTTAATCGCTCGCAGCTTTTCCTGGATTGCTCGAATTTCAGCTTGAGAATCTTTCATAGCGACTCCTGGAGGCAAGAGAGCAAGCCCACACGGGGCTGGTACAAATGTACTCTTCAGTGTACTATGAATTTTCAAAATCTGGATCAATTTCATAGGAATTCAATACCCCGTGTTTAAGGCACGTTACACAATGGGCAATGCGCCTCAAACGATGCTGCTCTGGGGCGATCGCCAGCAGAACTGGCAGCAACTATCGCTCTCTGAACCAATGAAGCATGGCAACTCGATGTTGCATCTGCCCCACTGCCACCGTTGCAGCGACCATTGCTCTCTGAACCAATGAAGCATGGCAACCCGTAGCCGAACTATGACGCTACGCGCTCATGATGTAATACCGACTCCGTCGGTTATTGAGCGATTTTTTGTGGGGTAAAACGGGCGCGTAGCGCCCGTTT
>DVEB01000264.1 GCA_015295905.1 Synechococcales cyanobacterium M55_K2018_004 | reverse complement strand
CGCCGCGGTGACCCAAAACCCTCTTAACCAGAACTGACGTTCCTTTAGGTCATGGGTCAGGTCTTGCCAGGAGAGGAAACCGTATGCCGTCCGATTGATCATTCTTCAGACACTATATCGATCAAACAGGCGTTCAGCGGCGCTTAGGACCTTGAGCGGAATCGACTCAGCCAGTTCCGCACGTGAGTCGGCCACAGGCTTGGGCTATCGTCTGCCCTGACTTGCAGTGAAATCATCGAGAGCAGCAATGGCATGCCTCCAACCTTAGCACTCATCAGTAGATGAAGCAGTAGGCTGAGCAGCATCACCACCCATCCCCCAAGGTGCAGGTAATACCAACCATGATCCAGTTGCCCCGCCGGCAGCCACTCTTCCTTCATCATGCGGCCACTCATCACTGCCAGCACAGCAGCTAACAGCATCCCGGTATTAGTCAATCGCTGTAATGTGACCCACCAAATCGGCTCACCAACGCGGCTCAATTGTTTCAGAGAATCTGGCTGTATCAGGCGCCTATAGCCGATGTGAAAACTGTAAAGCGCAAAGAAGGGGAGCAGGATTAGGAAAACCAGACCAAAGGTGCCATGTAACCCCTGAATATCTGGCAGGTTTGGCAATGGCAGGCGAACAAATCGTCCATCGTAGGTGTTGTAGACCCAGAAACCAGTGATGAGCGCTCCAATGACAAGCGCAGCACTCAACCCGTGGAGTAGACGAAGGAGCAGGGGTTGATAGGGAGTTGTTCGTGCCATAGAAAATCTTCAAGGAATATTAATTATGAAGACAAATGAATACAACAACGACTGGTTCAAGCCTAATCATTCGTTCCATTGACGTAACTTAAACTCGGTTAAATGGCGCTGTCAAATCCTTGCCGAAAAATCTTATCCGCTCTCTTTAACGTCTGAGTTTGGACTCAATCACGTCAAAAATTCAGATTTTTTAGCGCTTAAAGGAATAAGCGCTGCAAACCGTGCGCTGCAAACCGAGCTTGCAGCGCAATCATCCTTGGATTAACCCACGACTCCCTGTTAAAGGAACCTGCATTTCAGCGCGATCGCCCCCTTCACGCAGTAAGCTGAAGACATTCGTATCTTTTGGTACTTTTTTGATGCAACCCGTAACGGGTGACACAATTCCCATTCTTCTTCTGAGTTCTGCGATTTTGAACAGCCGCCTTAGAGGTTAACCCTATGAGCTTCGATTCACAACATATGCAACAAGTTGCCACTCAACTGTTAGCAGGGATGCTTGCAAATCCTCACCTCTATGCCAGCGTCAGTGAAGAGGGTGGGTATGGTCAGCAGGAGCAAGAATTGATTATGACTGCAATTCAGATGGCAGAATCCTTGATTAAGAAAACCCAACTCACTCGGAGCGAACAGTCATGAATGTGAATGAGCTACTCAAGCGTTATGCAGCCGGAGAGCGGCACTTCAGCGGCATCTCACTCCAAGGAGCTGATCTCAACCATGCTTACTTAAGTGGTGCCGACCTGAGTCGAGCCAACCTACAAAATGCTCGCCTGAACGAAGTGCTCCTGCATGCCGTAAACCTGAGCGAAGCCGACCTGAGTGGGGCTGAGTTGGAAGGGGCGAACCTGTTTGAAGCCATTCTGAGTGGCGCCAATCTTTCTAATGCAAAACTCAAAGCGGCTAACCTTGCTGAATGCGACTTAAGTGGCGCTTCCCTGCGAGAGGCAGACCTCAGTGGTGCAACCTTAAATCTGGCCTCTTTGAGTGAGGCTGATCTGCGCGGGGCAAAACTTAACGAAGCTAGGTTGTGTGGTGCCCGCCTATGGAAAGCAGATTTGAGTGGAGCAGACTTGCGAGGAGCTGACCTGTGTGATGCCAACCTGTGTGAGACTAACCTGCTCGACTCCAACCTAGATCCGGCTGACCTGACAGAAGCATTCTTGACGGGGACAATTATGCCCGATGGCTCTATCCATCAGTAAAGGCACTAGCAGCCCCGTTGGGCACATTGTCAGGCTGCAACCAAGAAACGGTGCAGTGTAGATTTTTCCTAGGTCTGAGCATGGGTTAGAAGTGCACTGCTCCCCTTGGTGGTCGACTTGGCTTGGGCTACTCTTCCTTCTCAAAACTCTGGGTCGAAAACGCTTCCAGGCAGTTCTCATCTGCCATCAAGTCTTCCATGGATTGCACAACAAAAGGCAGTCCTGCCCCCTGTAAGCCTCGCTGAATTCGGTCGGGAGTCTCTGGAAACACAACAAACAATGGCAAGGGTTGGTCTCCGGCCTCGCCCAACATATGTTCATAACGAGCCGGCAACAGCCACTCATATCCTCGGTCTAACAGCATTTGTGTCAGCCGCCAGCGGCGCAGCAGGTCAGAAAAATCCTCTCTGGGGCGGTGAATGAAAACGAGGATCTCAACCCCAGTTTTGACCTGCCATTCTGGGTCACACATCAAAATGCAAAGGTCGCAGGGTAGAGCAATCGCCTCTCCCGCTGTAACGGTTACTCCACCGGAGTTGCCACCCGAGGCACTGCCCCGCAACCGGACAATGGGTAGAGGGAGCGTGATCAGACTTGCCAGCGGACGGCGCATACTGGGCACCATCTCCAGGTAGGGGCGGTACTGTTTCAACAATGCGATCGCGCCATCGCGATCGCAGTAGTTTGCTAGGGCGATCTCATAGTGCGGTTGCCTTTCTACCATGCCTTCACTTGGGAAACCCAGTAGCTACTTGATCTGATCCATCACCGCAAACATAGGTAGATACATTGCCACCAGAATTGAACCGACCATGCCCCCTAGGAACACAATCATGAGTGGCTCCATGATACTGGTCAATGCTTTTACGGCCTGCTCCACTTCATCTTCGTAAAAATCGGCAACCTTCATGAGCATGGTATCGATTTCTCCGGTTTCCTCTCCAATGCTGATCATTTGGATCGCCATCACCGGGAAAACCTGCTCTCGTTGCAAGGCAAGGCTAATCATGCCGCCAGACTGCACCTCACGTCTAGCTTCGTCCACGGCATTAGCAATCACCTGGTTTCCGGCGGTGTCCCGTACAATTTCGAGGGACGTTAGGATGGGCACCCCAGAGCGGGAAAGGGCGCCAAAAGTGCGGCAAAACCGCGCCGTCGCACTTTTCTGAATCAGGTCGCCAAACAAAGGCATCTTCAGATAAAAACGGTCCATCGTTTCACGACCCACTCGCGTTTTGTAGTACTGCTGGTAGGCAAACACTAGAACTGCAATGATGATGATTAGCGCAATGGAGTAGATGGGGGTACGCAGAATATTACTGATGTTAAGCATCAACTGCGTGAACGCCGGTAGTTCGGCATCCAACTCTTCAAAAATGTTGGCAAAGGTGGGCAGCAAGAAAACAGTCATCCCCAAGAAGACTGCGATCGCGATGATCCCAACTGTGACCGGATAGGCCATCGCAGACTTAATCTGGTTTTGCAGGCGGGCCACGTCTTCTAGCAGCTTTGACAGACGGTTGAGCACATCGTCCAACACTCCCCCCACTTCGCCCGCTTGGATCATGCTGACATAGAGGTTATCGAAGCAATGGGGGTGCTTTCGCATGGCGTCCGACAGGTTTGTCCCCTGTTGCACATCTGCACTGATCTCTTGCAGCGCCTTCTTCAGCTTGGGATTGGGACATTGGTCGGCAAGCACGCCCAACCCCCGCACCATCGCCACACCCGCGTTGACTAACGCTGCAAACTGACGCGAAAAAATCGCTTTGTCTTTGACGGTCACCTTCGTGAAGATCTGCCCCAACTCCTGGACATCTAGCTTGTTCAGGGTTTCTAAGAGGCTCTGTTCTTCCTGCAACTCCTGCACAAATAATCCCTGTTCCCGCAACATGGTGCGGGCTTCTGCTGGAGTTGCTGCCTTGATCTTCTGCCGCTTGGGATTACCTTTAGAATCCCTGGCGCGAACAACGTAGGTGTGCATAGGTGTATCTAGATGAAGGGCGGAAATGTGGACAGAAGGAGGTACCTCAGGAGAAGTACGGCGGAAGTACATTAATCATAATTCAGGGCTCTGCGATCGCATACAACAAAGTATAAAAGTGCGATCGCCTCCTCCAACTCCGTCCTGACCAGTGGTTTTACGGCTCAGTCGGTCTCTTCCAGCCGACTAGAGGTACCTGCCCAACTGGCCCACCAGCAAAAGCCTTACTTCGCAGCGACCGGCGCACCCGGACGGGCACCGGGAGCAGGTCCACCAATCAGACGTTGGAGTTCATCGGGGCGGGAAGTCTTTGACATTGCCGCTTCAAAGGAAATAGTACCCGCCTTATAAAGATCAGCAAGCACCTTTTCAAGCGTTTGCATGCCTAACTTACCCCCGGTCTGAATGGCCGAGTAAATTTGAGAGGTCTTACCCTCGCGGATTAGGTTTGCGATCGCAGGCGTCACTACCATCAACTCTTGCGCCATGACTCGTCCGTATTCACCAGGTTTTGGGTTCTTCCGGGGAACGAGAGTCTGACTGAAAACCGCTACCAGTGAGTTAGATAACTGGACTCGCACTTGGGTCTGCCGCTCCGACGGGAACACATCGATAATCCGGTCTACGGTCTGGGAAGCAGAACTGGTGTGGAGGGTTCCCATTACCAAGTGGCCGGTTTCGGCGGCGGAGATAGCCAGCGAAATGGTTTCCAGATCTCGCATTTCGCCGACCAGAATGATATCGGGGTCTTCCCGTAGAGCCGCTCTCAGGGCATTTGCAAAGCTCTTCGTGTCTTCCCCCAACTGCCGCTGGTGGATCACACTCTTAATGGGTTCGTAGACAAATTCGATCGGGTCTTCAATTGTGAGAATGTGTTCTGCACGCGTGCGGTTGATCAAGTCGATCATGGCCGCCAGTGTGGTTGTCTTGCCAGATCCCGTTGGCCCCGTCACCAGGATCAAGCCTCTCGGCTTCTCCGCCATCTCCCGCACCAGAGCCGGCAGCCCTAACTTCTCAAAGCTGGGAATTTTAGAACTGAGTGCCCGCAGACAGGCCGCGTAGGTTCCCCGATCTTTGTAGACATTGACCCGGAAACGAGCCAAACCTTTCACTCCGTAGGAGCAGTCTAATTCCCAGTTTTGCTCCAGGTTCTTCCGCTGCGTGTTGTTCAACATACTGAAAATGAGCCGCTGGCATTGTTCTGCCGTCAGTGGCTCATTGCCAATCGGGGTCAGGTGGCCGCTGATCCGAAAGTAAGGAGGCAACCCAGCGGAGAGGTGCATATCTGACCCCCCCATCTCAATTAGTTGCTCCATCAAGTCTTCGATCATTAATTCCATGATGTGTCTGCTCCTCCAGGGTTGAATGCAAGTTAGGCCAGGACTTTCCGAAATTCGTCCGGTGAAACGCTAGTCTTGGAAACGCGGCGTCGTGCAGTAGGGGCAATCTAACCATTCTGGTTTCAGATCAGCACCACAGGTTCGACAGGTGAGCGAAGTCTTGCGTTTTGCTTTCAGCTCTGCTTCCAGGCCTGTGTCGGTAAAGGTAACTCGCTCCACTTCCTCCAAGGTGGTGGCGCCCTGCCGAACCAAGTTCAGGCTGTAGGCCAGCAGAGTTTTCATCCCTTCCTCAACCGCTACCTCTTTGATCCGCTCCGTCGGTGCCCCTTCGGTAATCAAAGACTGGATCCGCTCAGTCACTCGCATCACCTCGTAGACACCACACCGTCCTTTATAACCAACCCCTTTACAGGTCGGACAGAGGACACCCTTTGTTTTAGCATCTTGAATGGCGTCTGCGTGTAACTCATTGGCGCGGTAGAAGACAACGTCGGCTTCACGGGAAGCCGATAGCCCAAAGCGAGCCAGCTCTTCGGGAGTGGGATGGTAGGGAATCCGACAATCGGGACAGACACGCCGCATCAACCGCTGAGCCAGGACGCCAATCAGGGAGCTAGAGACCATGAAGGACTCAACGCCCATTTCTTCCAGACGGGCGATCGCACTAGCTGCATCATTAGTATGCAGGGTGGTCAAGACTAAGTGTCCAGTCAGAGCAGCTTCGATCGCTGTTTTGGCAGTTTCCTTGTCCCGCGTCTCACCCACCAGAATGACATCTGGATCTTGCCGCAGGAAGGCTCTTAGGATCGAGGCGAAGTCCATTCCTTTCTCACGAATCACCTGCACCTGAGTAATTCCCGGCAAGGAGTATTCAATCGGGTCTTCTGCGGTGCTGATATTGACTCCAGGGCTGTTGCGCTCCGCTAGAGCCGAATATAGGGTCGTCGTTTTACCGGAACCCGTTGGGCCAGTTACCAGAATCAACCCAAACGGACGAGCAACCATGTCCTGAACAATCTGCAATGTCTCCGCATCCGTGATCAGTTTGTCTAAACCCAACTGTGTTGCCGAGTTATCGAGGATCCGTAAGCAGACCTTTTCCCCATAGCGACTAGGCAGGGTGTTAACGCGGAAGTCTACCTTGCGCCCCTCGTAGATCCGACGAATTCTGCCATCCTGTGGCATACGGCGTTCTGCAATATCCAGGTCGGCAATAATTTTGAAGCGTGCTGTGACCGCAGGCACAATTTTTTTGGGCAGGGGGTCAAACGCTTCGCGCAACACCCCATCTTTCCGAAAACGGATGCGCAGATACTCTTCCTGCGGCTCGACATGAATATCAGAAACACCATCCTGCAAGGCTTTGATCAGAATGCGATTGACCAGCGAAATCACTGGAGCCGCTTCTGCCTCAACGGCGGCATTGAGGTCAGCATCCGTGTCCTCTTGAGGCTCTACCAGGTCAACATAGCCCAGCTCGTCCAAGACTCCGTCAATGCTTGATTGCTGACTTCTTTCCCGCTCCCGCTCCCTTTCAATCTGTTCATCGAGGTATTGAGCCAGAATACGCTGGTAGTCTTCCTCAGTAATCACCATGCGCTGAAGCGCCAGACCATGTTTCCGCAGGATGCGCTGAAGAACATCCTGGGCCATTAGGTTGTCGGGGTCAACCATCGCTACTAGCAGCGAAGGAGGGTCAGTCTCGGTGCG
This sequence comes from Synechococcales cyanobacterium M55_K2018_004, assembly GCA_015295905.1. Lineage (GTDB taxonomy): Bacteria > Cyanobacteriota > Cyanobacteriia > Elainellales > Elainellaceae > DVEB01. Next base: position 7,453 of record DVEB01000264.1, on the reverse strand, counting down.
CGCTAGCGGCACGAGGCGGTAGCTCCGACACATATCCACGCTAATCAGTGTGTCGATCAGTTGACCCACCTGCGCGGTGTTGATCTGGCTAATCTCAGGATCGAGGGACTCAACGCCGTAGAGAATTTTCAGTTCAAACAGCTGTTGCTTCTTATACTGACGCAGCAGGTCGGGTGGTAATTGTTGCCCCGTGATGCCCTCCAGCACAGCCGTGAGCGGCTTGCCCGATTTGCGACTTTCAATCAGGGCTTGTTGCATCTGATCGTTGCTAGCATACCCGGCCTGGATCAGCTTGTTGCTGAAAGGCGAGAAGTTCTGTTGGACGACTAGGGCGCGGCGCTGAGACGAGGAGTTAGCCATAGCGAGTGCAATAGTGACGAATAAAGTATGCCCAAATTTCCGGAAGGTTGGTCACCGTCTGAACTGAAATGCCAGGAGCGACGACCTGAATCAGGAAGGAGTTTGAGTGGATGAATTGGAGAGTGGAGTTTTTAAGGTGTAGATGGCCTAAGTGTAAATCGTTTATTGGCGATCGCTAAATATTTTCAGTGCTGGAGGGAAGAGAAACTGTCCTGTTTCCACCCATCAGTCACCCATCACGACATAACGCTGGTCTGGTTAAGCGGGTTTTGGGGCACTGTGCCCGGTGCGGTGCCCCAAAACCCTTGACATTCCGTGCAATGCACACGGAACATCAAGGGTTTCAGCTTATCCGGAATTCACGTTAACCATTAAAGACTCAGGCTCCTCTTGACCGCTTGAGCAGGTCAAAGGTATTTCTAGCGTTCCCCCAGTTGAGTACAAAATCTCTATCCTGAGGTACTCTGGATCAATGGGCTAGCTTGGGGGATGATTGGAGAAATCTGCGATCGCTGGATTGTGCGGCAGTGATCAATGCATAGCTCCCTGAAATTCGTGCCTTCTTGAGCAAAGCACACAGGTTTAGCTTAGAGGTCTCCTGTCTTGACCTGCCAACCCCTGATTGATAAGTCTTAATTATCAAAACCCGTCAAAAGTCTTGAACATTTGCATTGTTTTGGAGGAACCATGATCCCATGTCTCCACCAAGACCAAACCAAGATCAACTACTGACTAGAGAATTGACAAGAACCTCCCGGGAGATAGAGCATTTCTGCCTTTTCTATGAACCTGAAAACCATGAACTTGAAAAGTTTTAAGATGTGCCTTACCCCCAGGGGCTGTTAACCTTTCAGGCATGCAGCGTCCGAAAGACTTACAACTTAGTTGAGAGACACCTGAAGGGGTAGGAGAATACACCCTGGTGCTACTACCACATCAGTTCAAGATCAGTTCAAGGATCGGGCAGTTTTTTAAGAGTTCATCAGTGGAATTGATGCACAATGGTTGATGAAGCAATGCCGTTAGAGGACGTACAGGGAACGATGGACAACGCAACGGAGGAAGCTCCGGTAATGGAAACAGATGCCGAACTTATGGACTCTGCCTCACCAACTGATGCAGAGTCTTCTGAGGCTCATGCTGAAACAGAGGACACAACTCAGCCAGCCACAAGTCCTGATGAGGTTGCTGCGCTACAAGCAGAGATTGCTGCCCTGCAACAGCAGATGGATGCGCTGAAGCAGCAGTTTGAGGAGCGCACAGGTCAATACATGCGGCTCGCGGCAGATTTTGACAATTTCCGAAAGCGCACCCAGAAAGAGAAAGAAGAGTTGGAACAGCGGGTTAAGCGCGACACGCTCGTGGAACTGTTGCCTGTGGTGGATAACTTTGAACGGGCGCGATCGCAAATTAAGCCTCAGGGCGATGAGGCCATGAACATTCACAAGAGCTACCAAGGCGTTTACAAAGACTTTGTCGATCGCCTAAAGCGCATCGGCGTCGCTCCGATGCGCTCTGAAGGGAAGCAGTTTGATCCAAACCTTCATGAAGCAGTCATGCGGCAACCCACCAGTGAGTATCCAGAGGGAACGGTCATAGAAGAACTGGTGAGAGGCTATCTGCTGGGTGATGGAGTCCTGAGGATAGCAATGGTCAAGGTGGCTGCACCGCCCGAGTCTTCTGACGCTGTGGAGGTTGAGCAATCGGAGGAAGGCTAGGTTCCAAAGTGTTTGGCCTCGTTTAGGTCATCTAAATGGGCAATGAAATGGGCCATGGTTTCATCACTTTTCCAAAAAGTTTTCCTCTGATTGATCACATTCCCGAACAATTGCGGAATACTGGCTAGAGGTGAGTTCAAGATTTTTTTAACTTCAGGCTCATTCGCTTGACTCATTTACTTGAAGACATTCATCGCCGCTAATTATGGGAAAAGTCATTGGGATAGACCTGGGCACAACCAACAGTTGCGTTGCGGTTCTGGAGGGCGGACAGCCGATTGTCATTGCCAACGCAGAAGGCGGACGCACAACCCCTAGTATTGTCGGTTTTGGCAAAACTGGCGAACGACTAGTGGGTCAACTAGCTAAACGTCAGGCCGTCACCAATGCCGAAAACACCATATACAGCATCAAGCGGTTCATCGGTCGTCGCTGGGATGACACCGCTGATGAGCGGAGTCGGGTTCCCTATAGGTGCGTCCGGGGTAAGGATGACACCGTAGATGTGCAGATTCGGAGTAAAACCTATACTCCGCAGGAAGTCTCAGCCATGATTCTGCAAAAGCTGAAGCAGGATGCTGAGAGTTATCTGGGTGAGCCGGTAACACAGGCCGTCATTACGGTGCCTGCCTACTTCACGGATGCCCAGCGGCAGGCCACAAAAGATGCTGGAACGATCGCTGGTCTGGAAGTCCTTCGGATCATCAACGAACCCACCGCCGCTGCACTGTCTTACGGGCTTGACAAGCAGGATCAGGAGCAAAGTGTGCTTGTGTTTGACCTAGGAGGTGGCACCTTTGATGTGTCTGTCCTGCAACTAGGGGACGGGGTTTTTGAAGTAAAAGCCACTGCCGGCAACAACCACTTGGGTGGGGATGACTTCGACAATGTGCTGGTGCGCTGGCTGATGGAAAACTTTCGAGAGCAGGAGGGAATTGACCTGTCTGCTGACAAGATGGCTCTCCAACGTCTGCGGGAAGCGGCTGAGAAAGCCAAGATTGAGCTTTCTAGCATGATCACCACTACGATTAACCTGCCATTTATCACCGCTGACGAGACGGGTCCTAAGCACCTCGAAATGGAACTAACACGGGCCAAGTTTGAGGAACTAGTGCGTCATCTCGTGGAAAGCACCATCGAGCCGGTGACTCAAGCCCTGAAGGACTGTAATTTATCTCCTGACCAGATTGATCGCATCCTGCTAGTGGGTGGTTCAACCCGCATTCCGGCCGTTCAGGAAGCCATCAAGAGTTATTTCGGTGGCAAAGCGCCCGATCGCTCAGTCAATCCTGATGAAGCAGTTGCGCTGGGTGCTGCCATTCAAGCCGGGGTTCTGGGCGGCGAGGTAAAAGACTTGCTGCTGCTGGATGTCACCCCTCTCTCGCTAGGCATTGAGACACTAGGCGAGGTGTTTACCCGCATCATTGAGCGGAACACCACGGTTCCCACCAGTAAGACCCAAGTCTTTTCCACAGCAACGGATGGACAGACCTCGGTGGAAATCCATGTCCTCCAGGGCGAGCGAGCAATGGCGAGGGATAATAAGAGTCTGGGAAAATTTCAGTTGACCGGAATTCCTCCAGCGCCTCGCGGTGTACCCCAGATCGAAGTCGCCTTTGAAATTGATGCCAATGGAATTTTGAAGGTCTCTGCCAGGGACAAGGGGACAGGCCGCGAACAGAGTGTGCAGATTAGCAATACAGGCGGTCTGAGTGAGGCTGAAGTCCAACGTATGCAGGCAGAAGCTGAAGCACACCGGCTGGAGGATGAGCGGCGCAGACAGTTGTCGGAGCTGCGGAACCAAGCAGATGCCTTGCTTCACAATTTGGATGTCACCCTACGCGATAACGGTTCTGCGATTTCCAGTGCAACGAAAGCACAAGCTACCGAGAAAGCAGCAGAATTGCGGGCAGCAATGAGCGATCGCACTACTACCCTCGAAGTGATGCGACACTGCATTGATTCGCTTCAAAACATTTTGTACATGATGGGCAGCGAGCTCTACGGTAGTAGAGAGTCATCTTCAGGAGGTCTGTATGGGGATGACTTTGATTCGGGCCTTGATCAAACAATTCCCTGGAATGAACAGGCAATCCCGCCAACAGAAACTTACAACCCGACTGAAGAAGGGTACAGTTTCGAGCTTGACGACACAGTCACAGCCGATTACGAATCGGTCGAATAAGAAGTCCGGTTATCCCTACCAGGGATGTCGTTCCATTTCTTAAACTTTCGTGGTTGAGTAGTTTAGGATGGAAGACGCGGAGGAACCGCCACTCTGAGGTTGGTTCTAGCTCCTGCGTAAAATTTTCTTTCAGCGACCTGTTCCCCATCATTAGCGCCTTATGCCCCGTGACTACTATGAAGTTCTTGGCGTCTCTCGTGATGCCGACAAGGAAGAGATTAAGCGTGCCTATCGTCGGTTAGCTCGCAAGTATCATCCCGATGTTAATAAAGAAGAAGGGGCAGAGGAGCGCTTTAAAGAGATCAATCGAGCCTACGAGGTGCTGTCGGAACCGGAAATGCGGGCACGCTACGATCGCTTTGGTGAAGCGGGCGTGGGCTCGGCAGCAGGTGCGCCCGGCTACCAAGACTTTGGCGATCTAGGTGGGTTTGCTGATATTTTCGAGAGTTTCTTTAGCGGCTTCTCAGGTGGAATGGGAGGTCAGCAGGTGCGACGACGGAGTGGCCCTGTCCGGGGTGATGACCTCCGTTTAGATCTGAAGCTCGATTTCCGAGAAGCTGTTTTTGGTGGTGAAAAGGAAATCCGCATCAGTCATCTAGAGACCTGCACTAACTGTTCAGGTTCTGGTGCCAAGCCAGGAACTCGACCTAAGACCTGTAGTACCTGTGGTGGCAATGGCCAAGTGCGGCGGGCCACTCGTACTCCCTTTGGCAGTTTCACCCAGGTCTCAACCTGCCCTACTTGTGGTGGCAGTGGTCAGATGATTGAGGAAAAGTGCGAAGTTTGTGGAGGGAATGGTCAGAAGCAGGAGGCGAAGAAGCTCAAGATCACGATCCCTGCCGGGGTTGATAATGGTACTCGACTGCGGGTGTCGGGTGAAGGGGATGCTGGCCAACGGAATGGCCCTCCGGGAGACTTGTACGTCTATCTATTTGTTAACGAAGACCCAGAGTTTCAGCGGGATGGCATCAACATTCTGTCTCAGTTGAAAATTAGCTACTTGCAAGCCATCCTGGGGTGTCGTCTCGAAGTGAACACAGTGGATGGGCCAGTTGAAGCAACAATTCCCCCAGGAACTCAGCCTGGTACAGTGATTACGCTGGAGAACCGGGGGGTTCCACGCCTGGGCAACCCCACTAGTCGGGGTGATCACTTGATTACGATCATGGTTGAAATTCCAACTCGCATCTCGGCGGAAGAGCGAGAGTTGCTGGAGAAACTAGCGAAGATTCGTGGCGATCGCGTCGGTAAAGGGAGTGGAATGGGCTTTCTTGGGGGGCTATTTCAGTCATGAATGAGTCTTTGCAATTTCCTTCTACCGCGGAAATCCTCGACTTGCGTGGAACTCCCTGTCCGATTAACTTTGTGCGGACGAAGTTAAAGTTAGACCGGATGCCAGCAGGTGCACTCTTAGAAGTGTGGCTTGATCCAGGAGAGCCAATCGAGCAGGTACCGGATAGCCTCCGGATGGAGGGGGTTATCATTGAACACATTGAAAACCAGACGGAGTTTTTTATTCTGAAAGTACGTAAGCCTGAGGCTTGATCCACGTTCAAGCCTTGGTGTCACTTTGAGAGACATCGGGCTTTGTCAGAAATTGTTTTAGGGTACGGCTTCGCCGCATCAAAGGGGCAATTTTTTACGTTCAAACCTTGCTTGCCGATGAAGTCTATAGATTTGGGCAGATAGATTTGGGTAAGAGGTATTGCAGTGAACCAGGAGCTACCCCTTCCCTCTGAGACCTGTGAGCCGGAGCGGTTAACAGGTATTGTGCTATCTGTTCAAGCTAACTATTACTGGGTTCGCCTGGATCAGGCTACTCCCTTGGTGGCACAAGACTCCCCACGGTCACAAGACCCCCTATTATTACTATGCACTCGCCGGACTCGTCTGAAGAAAATTGGGCAGCAGGTGATGGTGGGCGATCGCGTCCTGGTGGAAAATCCAGATTGGCAGGACAAACGGGGTGCGATCGCTCAAGTCTTTCCGCGTCGGAGTCAACTTGACCGTCCACCCATTGCCAACGCAGACCACATCCTCCTGGTGTTTGCTATTGCGGAACCTGCCCTTGATCCATTTCAACTCAGCCGTTTTCTAGTGAAGGCTGAGTCTACTGGTTTGCAGGTTACCCTGGCTCTCAATAAGTGTGACTTGGTTTCTCAGGCGGACCAACAGCAGTGGAGCGATCGCCTCCAGACTTGGGGGTATCAACCCATTCTCATCAGCGTCCAGCAGAAACAGGGGTTGAGTTCGCTCTATGTCAGCCTAGGGGGGAAAACCACAGTCGTTTCAGGCCCTTCTGGTGTCGGCAAATCCAGTTTGATTAATATCCTGATCCCTGACGTAGAGTTGCGGACGGGGTCAGTTTCTGGAAAATTAGGCCGGGGTCGCCACACGACTCGTCATGTCGAGCTTTTTGAATTACCCGGTGGTGGATTGTTGGCTGACAGCCCTGGTTTCAACCAGCCTGATCTGACCTGTTCGCCTAGTGAGTTAGCCCGGTATTTCCCAGAGGCCCGTCATCGCCTGGAACAGGATGTCTGTCAATTCAGTAATTGCTTACACCTGGAAGAGCCTGGGTGTGTAGTACGGGGCGACTGGGAACGTTACGACTACTATCGAGTTTTTTTAGAGGAGGCGATCGCTCGCCAGGAGGCACTGAACCGTCAGAGTGATGCCGAACCAACAACAAAGCAAAAAGTTCGGAGTGCAGGTCGGATTGAGGCAGAACCAATTTTGCAAACAAAGAAATATCGTCGTCCCTCACGACGTACCGAGAAGCAGGCGCTCCAGGAGCTTTACCACGACATCGATCACCTAGACGAGGAACACGAATAAAAACTCACTAACGTGAATTCCGGATACGCTGAAATCCTTGCCTTTCCGTGCGCGTCGCACACGGAAAGGCAAGGGTTTTGGGGCACCGCGCCGAGCGCGGTGCCCCAAAACCCGCCTAACCAGAACTGACGTTCCAGAACTGACGTTATTTTGGCGTTTGGTTTTCATGCTGAAACCTGCTGTCAGATGGCAGTGCTTCTTGGGTGCTGATGAAGTCAGTGCTTATGAAGCTACCCTCCTGAATCAACGCGCACAGCGCCATAGCCCTGGCTATGGCGCTGTGCGCTCATGATGTAACTCACATTCCGCACTTCCAACTGGCACAATAGAATTAAGATTGTCCTCAACAAAG
>DVEB01000130.1 GCA_015295905.1 Synechococcales cyanobacterium M55_K2018_004 | reverse complement strand
TTGGGGCACCGCGCTGGGCGCGGTGCCCCAAACCCCGCTTAACCCGAATTAACGTGATATGGCGCTACACGTAGGTTAGGACAGCGTTTTACATCATGAGCGCATAGCGCCTACTAGTTCGCTGGTTTGCCACAATAAGCCAGACCTACCTCAAGGACGAATTCTCTCCTGTGATGGTGGTTCGCTGGCGTTGAGGAACAATTTCACGCTCCTGGGAGCGGGGACGCGATCGCACAGCGGGTCTATGATCAGTAGCACCAATTCTAGCCATGAATTCCTCATAGGCAGCATTCTGCGTTTCGTGCCGGTTGGTTTGATAGATGAATTCACAGTCTGTCTGGTTCCAATAGCGCACGTAAAACAGACGACTGCGGCTTTCCAAAATTTCGTAGCGCCAGCGGTTGCTGACAGCACCACTCGCAACGCGGCGATCGCCATTTAATTCTGGCTGACAGGCATCATGCGGTCTTTCGACCCGAGGGAGAGCGGCTGGCGAGGCAGACGCAGCCCACGGAGATGCTGCTGCAACGGGGGGCGTGGCCCCAGATGCGGCCTCCCTACCATTCAAAATGGCCACAGCCGCAACGGCCCTCTCCCAGTTGAGGGGGCGTTCAGGGTTGAGTGCCTGTGGACCGGTGGTGGAACTTGCTGGTATGGCTGCGATCGCCGCTGCACAGGCGGGGTGACTTTCCCAGTTCATGGTTAGGTTTCTGGCCCGGTGTTCGGCAAACTGGCGCCGGGTGTGTAGCAAGCGCTCCCGATACTCAGGTGATAGCTCGGAAGAACCCAGCATTTGCCCGAGGGTGGCGATCGCCCCATCCCAATCACTCAAACACACCGTCCGCTGCAGCGTAGCTTGGAGGTGTTGCAGGGGAGGCCGCGCGTAGACGGGAGACGCAACTGTAGTGAGTGCGATCGCCAGTGGAGATACTGCCAACCAGGTAGAAAGCCGATTCAACATAAAGTGCGTGCAGTCGAGAGGGTAGAGATCATTACCCTTGCAACTCTAGCCAGTCACAACGTCTAGCATCTTGGAGAAAGATACGGAACTACAACACGTTACAGCGGCAAAATTTGGTGTTTTCTCGATGGGCGATCGCCCATTTTCTCTACATCTAACGTCAGTTTTGGTTAAGAGGGTTTGGCGTACCACCCACCGCACGGTGCCCCAAGCCCTCCTGAACCCGAACTGACGTTAGTGACATTTGCGAAAGGTAACATTCGCGAAAGGTAACATTCGCGAAAGGTAACATTCGCGAAAGCGTGACATTTGCGAAAGTCGCGTGCGGCCAGCAACCCTGGGAGGCACACTCATCAGGCATCCAACGGCACTATAAAAACCCAGTCTTTATAAGCAGGGTCTCGGTTTTCTGTGATGGCAGTCAGCTTTTCGCGGAGTTTTTCCGTAATAGGGCGATGGGTGGAGTACCTATAGTTCTCAACGCGGCTCACAGGGGTAATGCGGGCGGCGGTGCCGCTCAGGAAGACCTCATCAGCAATAAATAACTCAGACTTGTCAATGGGGCGCTCGATGACAGGAATGCCCAGATCTCGCGCAATGGTCAGCACACTGTCGCGGGTGATGCCCTCTAGGATGTCCTGGTCATAGCCGGGAGTAATCACAGTGCCATTGCGGACAATAAAGACGTTCATCCCCGATGCTTCACTGACCTTACCCTGGGAGTTCATCAGGATGGCTTCATCAAAACCAGACTCCACAGCTTCGGTTTTTGCCAGGGAAGAGGTGATGTAAGCGCCGCTGATCTTGCCGCGCAGGGGTAAACTGCGGTCTTCTTGGCGATACCAAGAACTAATCCGACAACTGACTCCTTCAGGGGAGAGATAATCTCCCAACTCAAGGCCGTAGATAAAAAAGTCCTTCTCGACGTTGTGAACCCTGGGAGAAATGCCTAAGTCAGACGTGTAAACAAAGGGGCGAATGTAAAAGGAAGTGGTGGGACGGTTTTTCTGAACAAACTCAATAATGGTATGGAAAAGCTTATCGGCGGGCAGGTCGTAGTGCATGAAGCGGGCACTGTTACTCAGCCGTTGAGCGTGGCGATCGAGCCGAAACAGCAGAATTTGCTTGGGGTTTTGGGGGTCAGGGATGCCGCGCAGTCCACCAAAAGCCCCTGTCCCGTAGTGCAAAGCGTGGGTGGCAATGGACACTTTGGCCTCAGAAAAGGGCACAAACTGATTTTGGAAGTAGGCGATCGGCAGAAAGGTATGCATCTTAGCAGGCTCCTCGGTCGCGTGGGCTTGGCGCTGACCTTAACTAACAGATAAGAGGACAGGGGGTTTAACGACGGCGCTTGGTGCTGAGATAAAACCAAAGGTTTTGTTGAGAGCCGCCCTAAGTGCAGTTCTCAACAAAAACGTCATACCTCATGCGGTTGAACAGCGCTGTAATGTTATGCCGAGGTCTTGGACAGACGTTCGGGCGTGTTCTCCAGAATGGCACAAATTGGTGAGACTCTCCTGGAAATGATTCTGAAGGCTCAAGCAATCTCCGATGATACCAAATGCTGCAACTCCGAAACGAGCGTTAGCGATCGCGCTGATCTGGGTATTTTGTGAAAAAGCAAACGCATGATGAGGATTCCCTTGCAGGATCGTTTCAGT
>DVEB01000166.1 GCA_015295905.1 Synechococcales cyanobacterium M55_K2018_004 | reverse complement strand
GGGGCACCGCGCCCGGCGCGGTGCCCCCAACCCCGCTTAACCAGAATTGACGTTGTCATAACTATAATTTCTAGCGTTGCGTCGTCCCATTGATACAGTTATCTGTGTCTGCTAAGTTTGGTCGTTATGCTGTCTACCTCCACGCCCATCGAAACGGATCTAGTCTTCATTGGGGGCGGTCATAGCCATGCGATCGCTCTGAAAAAGTGGGGGATGCGTCCCTTGCCGGGGGTGCGGCTCACCTTGATCAGCGATGTCTCGCACACGCCCTACTCTGGGATGCTGCCCGGCTATGTGGCGGGCTACTACACTTATGACGACTGCCATATCGACCTGCGACCGCTGGCAACCGCTGTGGGGGCACGGCTGATCTTAGACCGGGCGATCGGGCTGGACTTGCAGCACAACCGAGTAATCTGCGCCAACCACCCCGCGATCGCCTTTGACTACCTCTCGATTGACATTGGCAGTACACCCCACCTGATCAGCGTCTCTGGAGCAGCAGAACACGTGATCCCGGTGAAGCCCATCTCGCAATTTTTAGTCTACTGGGAGGCGTTGGTGCAGCAGGTCTGCGAAAATCCAGGGCGATCGCTCTCGCTGGGGGTGGTTGGCGGTGGAGCCGGAGGCGTAGAACTAGCGCTGGCGATCCAGGCACGGTTGCAGAGGATATATCGGCAGGCGGGGCAACCTCCAGACTTGGTGGCGGTGCACCTGTTTCACCGGGGGCGGGAGTTGATGCCGGAACGGAGTGCTTGGGTGCGGCGGCAGTTGCAGCGAGAATTGGAACAACGCGGCATTCATCTGCATTTACAGGAAACGGTGAGCGAGGTGAGCGCAGAGGCGGTACGGTGCGAATCGGGGCTGACGGTGCCGTGCGATCGCATCTTTTGGGTGACTCAAGCAGCGGCTGCGGCTTGGTTGAGACACTCTGGACTAGCAACGGATGAACAGGGATTTATCCAGGTTAGCGATACGTTGCAGTCCATCTCCCATCCGCAGGTGTTCGCAGCGGGAGACGTGGCGACGATGGTCAACCATCCCCGTCCTAAGGCGGGAGTCTTTGCCGTGCGGCAGGGTGCTCCTCTGGCGGAAAATCTACGGCGATCGCTGCTCCAGCAACCCCTACAAGTCTTTAGACCACAAACGGAATTCCTCATTCTCATCGGGTTGGGCGATCGCACGGCTGTGGCCTCACGCGGCTCCTTCGGCTGCGGCCCGGCCCGCTGGATCTGGAACTGGAAAGACGCCATCGACCGCCGCTTCATGGCAACGTTCACCCACCTGAAGCCGATGTCGATGACTACCCCGCCAGCTTCCTCCCTGCCAACGCCTGCACCCACGCCACCCTGTGCCGGCTGCGCCTCCAAGATCGGTGCCTCAGTGCTGGCGCGATCGCTCTCCCGCATCCAGGCCGACTTCCCCGACGCGCCTTTGCGCACAGACATTGTGTTGGGGCTAGCGGCACCGGATGATGCAGCGGTGGTGCAGGTCCCCGCGGGGCAGGTGATGGTGCAAACGGTGGACTATTTTCGAGCGATTGTGAATGACCCGTTTGTGTTTGGGCAGATTGCCGCAAACCACTGCCTGAGTGACCTCTATGCCATGGGAGCCGCGCCCCAGAGTGCACTGGCGATCGCCACCCTTCCCTACGCCACCGCCAGTAAACATGAAGAGATGCTCTACCAACTGCTCTCTGGCGCACTTAAAACTCTCCATGCTGCGGGAGCCGTACTGGTGGGAGGCCACACCACCGAAGGCACGGATCTAGCATTTGGGTTGGTCTGCAACGGACTGGCACACCCCGATCGGCTGCTCCGCAAAGGGGGGATGGCTCCCGGTGACGTCCTGATCCTCACAAAGCCCCTGGGGACGGGAACCCTGTTTGCCGCCGATATGCAGTTGCAGGCAAAGGGGCGATGGATTGAGGCAGCGATCCACTCAATGCTGCGCTCGAACCAGACAGCGGCCAGAATTTTGCAGGCCCACGGTGCAACCGCCTGTACTGATGTGACCGGGTTTGGCCTGTTGGGACACCTGGCGGAAATGGTGTCGGCGGCAGGGGTTGCCGTGGAGGTGGAGTTGGGGGCAATTCCGGTACTGGAGGGGGCGATCGCCACTACTCAACAGGGCTATCTTAGTTCCCTGTACCCCCAAAATGTTCAAGTGGCTGGCCTGATCAAAAATCTGGAGCAGGTTAAAGCCGCACCAACCTTTCCTCTGCTGTTTGACCCACAGACTTGCGGAGGATTATTGGCCAGTATTCCGGCTGCAACGGCGGATGCTTGTCTGAAGGCTCTGCGGCAAAACGGTGATCCTCAAAGTGTCAAGATTGGAACAGTTTTGCAGACAACCGACGAAAGCAAGAAGATTACGATTTTATAATGCTCTTTAGAGCGGTAGCTAGAAAAAAGACAATAACGCATCATCGATAACTCACCTTAGATTTCAAAAACTATTTTTACCAGGAAAAGATTGATTAATACAGTAATAGATTGAGGATATTAAAGACCGTTTTATATACAAATAAATGGAAGGTAATGCAAACAGGCCAGGAAATGTTTTCTATGACAAGATTTCTATCATCTTAACTCGCAAATCTAAGATTCTGAATTGCATTGGTCTGAAC
>DVEB01000073.1 GCA_015295905.1 Synechococcales cyanobacterium M55_K2018_004 | reverse complement strand
ACGTTTTACACCACGACAAACTGCTACTTTCCAAATGGATTCTGGATGAATTCGGGATACGCTGAGGCTCTCGATGGTCCGTGCGCGGTGCCCCCAAACCCTCTGAACCCGACCTAATGTTTGGCTAAGGCTGTAAAAAATTAGTTCAAAAAATTAGTTCAAATTCCAGCATCAATCTTTACTTTTGTTTTCATTGTTTCATGAGTTCTGACGGTTTTTAATACATGCTGACTCAGTAGATTCACGAGGTCTTCTGTTAAGGAGACATGAAAGCAAGGCTCAGTTCGTAAGGGATTGATGTTTTTCCTTTGAAAACAGCCTTTTTATTCCTAGGACTAAAGAAAACTTGCTAGACTTTTTGCATAGGGGAGTTGTATGGGCGAAATTGCTTAGAGCATCCGTAAGAAATGCCCGGATTGACTATTTCCCCTGTTGTATCTAAACAACAACTCCGCTGCGATGGTTCCGATTGGCTCTAACTGACTGGCTCCCACACATTGTTCTGACGCATGGCCTCTGTGTCCTGACTGTCCTGGTTACCCCCTGTTAGCTGAGTCTTCTTGCTGCCTCAGCATCCTCAAGACAACTCTTTTCTTGATGGTTCTAATGGTCTTCACTCGTCCAGCTTGGGCGATCGCTGCTGATTCACTTGAAGGCATAGGTCCTTCGCAGCAAGACCTGACGCTTCCTAATCCCGGTTCTTTTTAGATCGCAACCTCTGACATACCGTCGATTCCTCCCTGTTGAAAGCGCTTTATGAAACACAGTCTGACCTATACAGGCACAGACTGGCTCCTCAAAATTTGGGAGCCAGCCCTTCCTACTTCGACACGCACACTGCCTTTTCTTTATAAGGCTCAGCATCGCTTTGCAACCGAAGCTGAGGCGCTTGAGGCGCTCGCCCGTTATCAGCAGTTTAACGACAGTGCCATGGGTGAGAATCTGAGCGAAATGGCGATCGCCTGACTCTGCCCAAGCGTCCTAAATGCCCGTGAATTCCGGATACGCTGAAACCCGCTTAACCCGAACTGACGTTAAATGCCCGTGAATTCCGGATAGGCTGAAACTCGCTTAACCCGAACTGACATTAACTGACATTAAACCGATACCGCCGCTGTGCCGAACACGCACCTAAAATGCCCACTTTCCTTGCACAAACTGCCCAATGAACAGGGCTAGGAATAGCAGCGACCATGCAGTGATCACTCCATTGGTGATGCGATTGCGACTCCACTGGGCGAACATCACAAACAGCGGAAACATCACCAGGGTATAGCGAGGAATGCTCAACAGATGAGAGGTGCTGGTGAACAAGAGCCAGTTACCAGTCATCCAGATTGCGTAGCTAGGACGCAGATTCAGCCAACTCCACACAGTCCCCACTAACCCCAACCCAATGAAGAAAAATTCCTGCATTCCCACCATCTGGTATCGCCAGGGCGCACTAGTGGGCAGTTCTCCCAGACGATTGCCCATCCCAACCCAGGGAAAGGTAAGGAACTTGTGCCAGTACTCCCGTTGATGGATGAGAAACTCGAAGGGGTTACCCGTCGCCAGAAAGTTGCACAACAAGTAAATGGCAAATCCCAAGGGCACCAGAGCAATCCATCCCCATCCCCGCTGTAGTCTGCGAATTAACCAATACTGTTGCGCCACCTCCACCAACAACACGGGGATCAACACAATTCCACTGCTGCGCGTCAAGTTGGCCAGTAGTCCTAATCCCCCTGCTAACCACCACTGTTGTCGTCTTGCAGCCAGGAGACAGCCCAGCACTAGGGCAATAAATAGGCTTTCGGTGTAGCCAATGTGGAGAAAGTAGCTGGTTGGGAAGATCAGGAAAAACCAGACAGTGCGACTAGCGACCTGTTCTGAGGCCACAAAGCCAAACGTCCTAAATGTTTCTAGGCGCACCAGTTCTTGCAGCAAAACTGCGGCTGCGACGGAAGCTAGACCTGACACGAGGAAGCCGCTCAGCACGAAATTCCCATTCAGGGTTGCGACTAAGCGCACGAGCCAAGGGAAGAGGGGAAAGAAAACAACTAGCCTGCGATCGTCCCCAGTTGCTTGATAGCCATTCTCAGCGATGTTGATATAGTGGGGCGCGTCCCAGCGGTTCCAAAGGGCCAGCCCTTCCTGCCAGTGGGTCAGGGGCTGATCGGCCTGGACTTGATAGGCGATCGCCCCAAACATCAGGATTAGCCCCTTCAGCGCCAACACCAGCCCAACGGTTCCATAGTCAATTGGAGGCATGACCTGCATCAAAGACCTGGCAAGCGGTGACTTTAGCTTTGCCGATAGCCGCTCTCTTCGCATAGTTTCCTTCCATTTTGTGAGGACGGTAGAGCAGTTATACGGCGTCAGACGACAATCCTCAAGTTTGTAATGCTTGGAGTGGGCTGACCGCAGTCAGCACTACAAACCATGCCCTGACAAGGTATAACGCCCTGATCCCAATGGCAACTCTACCAAATCCTCGACAATCGAGCAGTGGGGTGAGGCTGGAGTTTGGGCTTATCTAGCTCAGTGCGTTTCGCCGTGCGTCTTATTGCCAGTCTTCAAACACCTGAAACGCTCGTATGATACGAAATCCGTCTATAAAGTAGCGGTTTGTTGTGGTGTGGAACGGGCGC
>DVEB01000009.1 GCA_015295905.1 Synechococcales cyanobacterium M55_K2018_004 | reverse complement strand
GGAGTTTAGGGCTTCTCTAGTTAGGATTAGGGTGAATCCATCTTGGGTTAATTAGTTCTTTAATGTGAATGTAGGATCTAATAAAATGCTTGATTTTCAGCCTGCAACCTGGGCTGAAAATCAAGCATTTAAGGATTTTAGGACACTGTGCAGTGCCCCAAACCCCGCTTACCCAGAACTGACGTTAATGACTGCCAGACTGAGGCTGTCGTTGATTTTGAGGTCTGTGGGCGCCCCAAAATCAAAGTTTGTAGACACGATAATTAAATCAAAGTTTGTAGACACGATAATCATTGGTTGACACTCAAGATCCACATAAGGTCTAGGAGAACCCAAACGATTTATGACTGGAACGATTCCATCTCGCTATACCCACGACCAAGTGGCAGCATGGCTGCGGGGGCTGTTGGCGATCGCCTGGGCTGATGGTCATTTTGACGACGACGAAAAAGAACTGATTGCCAGCCTAATGGCAACAGAAATTATCCCCGACACCGATCTCGACCACACCCAACCGATCTCTCCTGCAGACCTGCGTGCAGCCTTAGGGCAGGATGACCACACTGCCGAAAACTTCATGCGAACCGCCGTGATGGTGGCGATCGCCGATGGTTATTACTCCCCCGTCGAACACACGGTTTTGCAGGAGTTCTGCACCGCCCTAGGACTCCCCACGGCAATCTTGGAGGCCCTCGAAGCGGCTCACTGCATGCCAGCACCAACTGAACCGACTCCTGATAGTCCAGCCGCTGCTGCCCTCACACCTGACGCAGAACACTACCTACCCCTGCTCAGCCCAGTGCAGGAATGGCTCGACCACCTAGAAATTCACGACCCACGGTTGGCCCGCTTCCTCTGCAAACTGATCCCGCCCCAATGCCCCTTTGAGCGGGATATTAAATTGTTTGGTCACAAGGTGGTCCATATTCCGCCCCTCTGTAAACTTAATCCCCTCTACGAACAGTTAGTCGGTCTGCGCTTCCGCGCCCTGTCCTACCTAGCCGATGATTGTAGGGAAGACATTTCTCAGTATTGTTAACATGAATTCGGGAAAAGCAAGGGTTTTGGGGCACTGCGCCTAGCGCGGTGCCCCAAAACCCTCTTAACCAGAACTGACGTTAGGTTAGGACAACACGTTTTGCGGGGTTCCTCACAAAGCACGTTTTACATCAGCAGTCGTTAATCTTGCAGGTTGGAAAAATTCTCAAACCAGCCGCGTTTCCAGAAGTAGTAAACAAGGCTTCCAGCGATCGCCAGCATCACAACCCAACAGGCCACATATCCCCAATACCAGTTCAACTCTGGCATATTAAACGGTGACACTTCGGTATTAAAGTTCATACCGTAGATTCCAGCAATGAACGTCAGGGGGATGAAAATTGTCGAGATAATGGTCAGCAATTTCATGACTTCATTCATGCGATTGCTAATGGAAGAGAGATACACATCCATCAAGCTAGAGGCCAGTTCGCGGTAGGTCTCTACCATGTCAAGTACCTGCACGGCGTGATCATAACAGTCACGCAAGTAGAGACGGACTTCTTGGCTAATCAGAGTATTTCCATCGCGGATGAGCGCATTAATTGCATCTCGTTGGGGCCAGATGGAACGACGCAGCGTCAGCAGATCGCGCTTAATCACATGAATTTTTTCCAGGGTTTGGCGGGTGGGGTTAGCGACGACTTCATCTTCTAGCTCTTCGATTTGTTCGCCGTAGTCCTCCAGGACGGGAAAGAACCCATCGATGATTGAATCGATGAGAGCATAGGCGAGGTAGTCAGCCCCCTGACGACGAATGGTTCCTTTGTTGAGGCGGATGCGATCGCGCACTGGCCCAAAACAGTCGTACTCTGGCTCCTCTTGCACGGTCAGTAGGTAGTGTTTCCTGAGAATAAAACTGACCTGTTCGCTGATGAAGCCTCTACCACTCTCCTTCGGCGTAACCATCCGCGCAATGAAGAGAATCTGGTCGTCGTATTCCTCCAGTTTGGGACGCTGGGGGACGTTCACCACATCTTCCAGCACCAGTGGATGTAGCTCGAACACTTTTCCTAATCGCTGCAACACATCCTCACTGCCCAACCCCTTGACATCGACCCAAGAGACTGAATTCGTATCGAGGTAAGGGGCACACTCCTCCGGTGCATTGATAGGAATACGAGTTGCACTGTGCTCTGAATAGTCAATGAGCGTGATGATAGGCGGAGGGGCATCATCTTCGATGGTGAGCGTTCCGGGCAAAGCTCCCGGCTCGTGGTAGGAATACTCCAGCGTTGTGTCATCTTCTTCCGTATTCGGAGGCGAGAAGAGGGTCACCTTTTTGAGGGTCTGCCCCAGTGTGGTGGAAGAAAAATGAGAGGACTTTGGAGCCATACTGGAGGAAATTCCTTACGTTTGAATGAGGACGACCACCAATTATTATGCCCAGCTTACAGGCAGTTTGCCGAATTGCCTACATTCATAACGTCAGTTTAGGGTATCAGCTTAGGGGAAATAGGTTAAAAGGGGTTTGGGACACCGCGCCAGGCGCAATACCCCAACACTTCTGATTTTCTGAGCACGATGCGCTGAGAAAATCAGAAGTTTCAGCTGATCCAGAATTCACGTTTTATCCCAATTTCAAAAATTATGGCGCTACGCGCTCATGCTGTAAACAGCATTTTGTGGCAAACCCGGCGCCATGGGTTTGCCACAAAACGCTTTGCCCGAACCGATGCGCTACGCGCTGTAACGCGACAGCAGGGGGTCAAGAGGGCGACGCCCCCTTGACCCCCTGCCATCAGATCTGTCGTGAGAGTTTGAAGAATTGCTGATGCATAGCTGATGCATTACAGGGCAATGCTTTACAGTGTAATGCTTTCAATCAATGCATCCATTCTTTGCAACTCAGCGCGGCTCTCTTCAAGATAGCGACGAATGCCGAGTGCGATCGCCTTTTCTGCAACCGGGCCGAAGACCGTTGCCCCCTCGATCTTTTCCCGTTCGCGCATTTCTGTAGCGGTGTTAGCAATTGCCATGGTCATGGCTCCCAAGGCTGCCAGCCCAGCTTCGCGAGCAGTGATCTTGCCAAACTCCCGGCCAAATTCGCTCAGTTTTATCACCGCATCTGCCCCCAATACATCCTCCAGCATATCTTGCGTCAGTTGCTGTACCTGGAATTGAGGCTCCCGTTTGGTCAGCGCTGTTTCCACCAGCGCCCCAATCTCCCGTAATTCAGCGCTCTTGAGTTGATCAAATGGTGCAGGTCTGAGTTCCTCAAACAGGGGGAAGCGTACCAATTCCTGCAAAAGCCAGGGATATCTGAGGCAGCGCCGCACACTCCTCGGCATTAGCCAGGTAACCAGGTTTTTGTAGTATTGTTTAACATCATCTAAGTTACGTCCTGTTAACCCCTGGCGACCAGGCGGGCGGGTGGGCAGAACACCCACCAGATTCACATTGACAAAATGGTGCCAGGTGGCATCGGTCACGACTCGCCCCACATTTGCCAGGTGCCCATCGTAGGCACAGATTGAGATAAACGAGCGAGGACTGACAGCCGCCTTGCCGGAGAAGGCATTGCCGTGAGACATCGTGAGGGCAACGGCCTCTGGAGCAACACGCGTGGCTGCTCCACCAATTCCAATTCGCATCGGCCATTCATCGCTCACGCCATCGGGCATTTTGGTCGTGAGGTTAGAGGGCACACGGCATTCCCCTTCGTGGGGATGGTCGGGAAACACTTCGATGGCTCGCGCTGGGCTACTGCCGGGTACTTGCAGCAGGGGGTGAGCATTGCCGATGCCACCAGCATTGGTGCGGTAGTTCACATAGAGCCGCTGAGGAAACTCATCAGACTGGTCTTCAAACTGATAAACGTCGTCGCTACCGGCTAGGTTGGTGGTGAGGCGATCGCTCCCCCCCGCACTGGGGGTATCCGTGCGGCGCCAGTTGCGCATGGCTCGCACCCGAGGAATATCCATGCACATCCCTGCCCCCAGATCCTCATGATCGCCAGTTGCGAACACCCCACCACCTGCCTGCATAAAATTAATGACTGCATTCAGTGCTCCAGCTTCATCGGTAAGCTTGGGGCCAGTCTCACGATGAATAGCAAGCATCAGCACCACGTCATAGCGTGACTTCAGCAAACCGTGTGTGGGGTCGGTGAACTTGAAGTTGGTAATATGCTGCGTTGCTGCGTTGTAGGACAACGTACCAGAAGGGCTGAAGTTGGCTGTAATCACAATGGGAGTCATACCATGAATTGTGGAACTCCGTAGTGTGTTGACAAACTCTGTCAAGCCAAAGTCATTAGTTGGTGAATAGTTTAAATTATCAGTCACGACTAGTATTTTCGGCGTGCATTCCCGAAACCAATTAATGATTAGATTATCGAAGCGGGTAATGTCAATGTTTACGATTGGCATCGTTCTCTCCTGAATATTGAAACAATGATTATGGTTGTTGCCCCTAGGATGAAGTGGATCAAGTATGGAGATGCGGTCACAACCAAACTGTAGTTCCACCTTAGTGAAGCCTAATCAGGCTCGCCATTACCCGCCTGGGTACTTTTGCAGACTGGGCCGAAGGAAGCTTTATGGCACTGCACGCTCATGCTGTAAACAGCGTTTTGTGGCAAACCCTGCAGCGCGGGATTTCCCACAAAACACTTTGTCCGAACCGATGCGTGTAGCGCCATATGCTGGAATTGTGGATTGTGGATTCACAATCAACGATAGGATAGAGTGGCTTTGTCTAACGTCCCCGCTTCTGACTGCCTCAATGTCTCTCACACCTCTCCAGTCTTGTCCTACTGAGTCTCTGCGTCAGGTACGCCTGATTGCGACGGATATGGATGGCACACTGACTCGGTGCGGTAAGTTTTCATCCGCTCTGTTGCAATCCCTCGAACAGCTTGCTGCTGCCGAGTTGCCAGTGATCATCGTGACGGGGCGCTCGGCAGGATGGGTCAATGGAGTGGTGAGTTATCTGCCTGTGATGGGGGCGATCGCTGAAAATGGGGGCATCTATTTTGGTGGCCGTGCTGCCCAGCAGGAACACGGTCGCTTTCTGGTACCGATTTCCGATCTGCAAGCACATCGCTTGCAACTGCAGAAAATGTTTCAGCAGTTGCAACAGGAGTTTCCAAAGCTGGAGGAAGCAGGAGACAATCGTTTTCGTTTAACCGACTGGACGTTTGCTGTGCAAGGACTAAGCACAGCAGATCTGCACCGTATACGTGATCGCTGCCATGCCCACGGTTGGGGGTTTACCTATAGCACTGTGCAATGCCACATCAAACCACTAGCCCAGGAGAAGGCCACAGCCTTAGCCCAGGTGATCCAGGCAGACTTTGCTCCCTTGCCGACTAGCCAAGTGATCACCGTTGGAGATAGTCCGAATGATGAAAGCCTGTTTGATGGCGATCGCTTTCCTTTTTCAATCGGAGTCGCCAATGTTCTACACTACACGCAAGATTTGACTCATCACCCCGCATACGTGACAGAACAGCCAGAAGTGGACGGATTTTGTGAACTGGTGCGATCGCTCCTACAGGCAAGACGCGAGGGCCTGAATGATCAGCATAATCACCAGCCATGCGGCAAACACTCTAGTATGCCAGAGCAATGATTACAAAATCTTTACCATTTAGGCCATCCTTAGCCCCTGAGCTTTGTGGACACTTCATCTTAGCCTGGCTGAGATTCTCGAAAATGGAAAGAGGTTCACGTTTTGTCTGACAAAAAAATATTGCTGCTGTACTGTCTCCGCTAGTCCGTGTAGCCCTGCGTCGGAGCGTACAGCCCGCTGGCCTTGGAACCCAACAAGCGCCGAGATCTTGATACCCTAGAACAGAGACACCCTACCACTGTCAGACTGACCCGGGCTTTTTGGGATTTTCTTGATTGAAGAATTTCCCCGTAGCGATCGGGCACACTGATGGTATGGCGACAGCCTTTCCTTCCGGTACACCCAGGATACTCAAAGTGCTATGACTCATCCCTTCCTCGCTCGACTGCACAGCCCATCCCATCCCGTGATTGTGTTTGACGGCGCGATGGGGACCAATCTTCAGATCCAAAACCTGACCGCTGAAGACTTTGGTGGGCCCGAGTACGAAGGCTGCAACGAGTATCTGGTAGTGACCAAGCCAGAGGCGGTTGAAAAAGTCCACCGCGATTTCCTGGCAGCCGGAGCGGATGTAATCGAGACGGATACCTTTGGTGCCACGTCCATTGTTCTGGCAGAGTATGACCTGAGCGATCGCGCCTACGAACTCAACAAACGCGCCGCAGAACTGGCCAAGCGCTGTGCCATTGACTTTTCTACTCCTGAAAAGCCGCGCTTCGTCGCTGGATCGATTGGCCCCACCACCAAGCTGCCAACCCTAGGACACATCGACTTCGACACGATGAAGGCCGCCTTTGCAGAACAGGCAGCAGGATTGATCGACGGTGGCGTGGACTTGCTGATTGTTGAGACCTGTCAGGATGTACTGCAAATCAAGGCGGCACTGAACGGCATTGAAGCCGTGTTCGCAAAACAGGGTATCCGCCTTCCCCTCATGGTCTCTGTCACAATGGAGACGACTGGAACGATGCTAGTCGGTTCCGATGCTGCTGCTATGTTGAGCATCCTGGAACCCTACCCAATCGACATCCTGGGGCTGAACTGCGCCACTGGCCCCGATCGCATGGCAGAACACATCAAGTATCTGTCCCAACATTCGCCCTTTGTGATCTCCTGTATCCCCAATGCTGGCATCCCCGAAAACGTGGGGGGGCACGCCCACTACAAGCTCACGCCAGTGGAACTGCGGATGGCCTTGATGCACTTTGTCGAGGATCTCGGCGTGCAGGTGATCGGTGGCTGCTGTGGCACTCGCCCTGAGCACATCCGTCAGCTTGCAGAGGCTGCACAAACTCTCCAGCCCAAGAGCCGTCCCGTGCGTCAGTCTCCACTTGCTCTCAACGGTCATGTGCCAGCGGCTCATGTAGTCGTTCGGGAACCGTTGCAGTACGTTCCATCGGCAGCTTCTATCTATTCCGCCCAGCCCTACGAACAGGACAACTCCTTCCTGATCATCGGTGAACGGCTCAACGCCAGCGGTTCCAAGAAGGTGCGCGAGTTGCTTAACGCAGAAGATTGGGATGGTCTGGTTTCTGTGGCGCGATCGCAGGTCAAGGAAGGTGCCCACGTTCTGGATGTCAACGTAGACTATGTAGGCCGTGACGGTGAGCGGGATATGCGCGAATTAGTCTCGCGCCTCGTCACCAACGTCAACCTGCCGCTGATGCTCGACTCAACCGAGTGGCAAAAGATGGAAGCAGGATTGAAAGTTGCCGGTGGCAAGTGCCTGCTCAACTCCACCAACTACGAAGACGGTGAAGAACGCTTCTTTAAGGTGCTGGAACTCGCCAAACAGTATGGGGCTGGGGTGGTGGTGGGCACCATCGACGAGGAAGGCATGGCGCGGACAGCAGAGAAAAAGTTTGCGATCGCCCAACGTGCCTATCGCGACGCCCTGGAGTACGGCATTCCTGCCTACGAGATCTTCTACGACCCACTGGCGCTACCGATCTCAACCGGGATCGAGGAAGACCGGCAGAACGGCAAGGCTACCATCGAGGCGATCCGCCTGATTCGGGAGCATCTGCCAGGAGTCCACATTCTTCTGGGGGTGTCTAACATTTCTTTTGGTTTGAGTCCGGCAGCACGGATTGTGCTTAACTCCATGTTCCTCCACGAGGCCATAGAGGCCGGCATGGATGGGGCGATCGTCAGTGCGGCAAAGATCCTGCCCCTGTCTAAGATTGACCCCAAACATCAAGAAGTCTGCCGTCAACTCATCTACGACCAGCGCCAATTTGAGGGCGATGTCTGCGTCTACGACCCCCTGACAGAACTGACAAAGCTGTTTGAAGGTGTTTCTGCCAAAGACACCCGCTCCAAAGATTCCTTGGCGGATCTGCCGATCGAGGAACGCCTGAAACGCCACATCATCGATGGGGAACGGATTGGCCTGGAGGATGCCCTGGCGAAAGCCCTGGAGCAATATCCCCCGCTGGAGATCATCAATACTTTCCTGCTGGACGGCATGAAAGTGGTGGGTGATTTGTTCGGTTCTGGGCAGATGCAACTTCCCTTCGTGTTGCAATCGGCAGAAACAATGAAATCCGCAGTTGCTTACCTGGAACCCTTTATGGAAAAAGAGGAATCGGGTAGCAACGCTAAGGGGACGTTTATCATTGCCACGGTTAAAGGAGATGTCCACGATATTGGTAAAAACCTGGTTGATATTATCCTCACTAACAATGGCTATCGCGTTATCAACCTCGGCATCAAACAACCCGTTGACAATATCATTGATGCCTACCATGAACACAAGGCCGACTGCATTGCTATGAGTGGCCTATTGGTGAAATCTACCGCATTCATGAAAGAAAATCTGGAGGTCTTCAACCAGCGGGGTATTACTGTTCCTGTGATCCTCGGTGGCGCGGCTTTGACTCCCAAGTTTGTCTATGAAGATTGCCAGCAGGTCTACAAGGGGCAAGTCATCTACGGCAAAGATGCCTTCTCGGATCTGCACTTCATGGACAAACTAATGCTTGCAAAAGCCGAGCAAAAGTGGGATGACCGTCAGGGATTCCTAGGAGAATACGCAGAAGAAAACGTTCGGATTAAAGAAAAAGATACGACTGAAGCGGCAGAATCGACGCAAGGCAGTGCAGATACCAAAGCAGCGATCGCGGATACAACGCGATCAGAGGCAGTGGCGATCGACATCGATCGTCCTACTCCTCCCTTCTGGGGAACCAAAATTCTGCACCCTACAGACATCTCCCTCGCTGATGTATTTTGGTATCTCGACCTGCAAGCGTTGATCGCTGGACAGTGGCAGTTCCGTAAGCCGAAGGAACAGACCCGCGAGGAATACGATGCTTTCTTGCAAGAGAAGGTGTATCCCATTCTGGAGACCTGGAAGCAGCGAGTGATGGCAGAGAACTTACTGCATCCCCAGGTAATCTACGGCTACTTTCCCTGTCTGGCCGAGGGTAATACTCTGCACTTGTACGATCCGCAGCTTGCCGAGCAGTTGGCAGCCGGAGAACAGGTCGATATTGCTGCGCTGACCCCAATCGCCAGCTTCAACTTCCCCCGACAGAAGTCGATGCGTCGCCTCTGTATTGCCGACTTCTTCCTGCCCAAGCAGGAAGCCCTGAAACATCCCCGCTTTGATGTCTTCCCGATGCAGGCCGTGACCGTTGGAGAAGTTGCGACCGCATTTGCCAAGCAGTTGTTTGAAGCGAACCAGTATACCGATTACCTTTACTTCCACGGTTTGGCAGTGCAAGCAGCAGAAGCCCTGGCGGAGTGGACGCACGCCCGCATCCGACGTGAACTGGGCTACGGCGATCTGGAACCAGACAACATCCGCGATGTGCTAGCCCAGCGCTACCAAGGTTCGCGCTATAGCTTCGGCTATCCCGCTTGCCCTAACATTCAAGACCAGTACACCCAACTGGACTTGCTGGGGGCGCAGCGGATTGGGTTGTATATGGATGAGAGCGAACAACTCTATCCTGAACAATCGACTACGGCGATCGTGACCTACCACCCAGTGGCGAAGTACTTCAGTGCCTAGAGGGATGTATCCCAACGTCAGTTCTGGTTAAGAGGGTTTTGGGTCACCGTGCCTGGCGCGGAATCCGTTGCTTATAGGGTCGGTTAGTTTTTGGTAGAACGCTGGCGCAGCGAGCGTTCTACCAAAAACTAACTGCTACTTTATAGGCGGATTCCGTATGAGATCGATAAATCCGGGTGGGTCACATTTCCATAATTTCTATAATGGAATGTGATTTGAAATTCCTGATGCGCATGACAACTTCCGAAACTCCCGAATTGCTAGAGGCCGTGACTGAGATTGCCAAAGCGGTTGAGCGGCGGCGCAATTTCGCTATTATCTCGCACCCCGATGCCGGGAAAACAACCCTCACCGAAAAACTCCTACTCTACGGCGGGGCGATCCACGAGGCAGGAGCGGTCAAAGCGCGACGGGCCCAGCGTCATGCCACCTCCGACTGGATGGAGATGGAGCAACAACGAGGGATTTCTATTACCTCCACGGTTTTACAGTTTGAGTATGGCGGCTATACGATCAATTTGCTGGACACCCCTGGCCACCAAGACTTTAGTGAAGATACCTATCGGACGCTAGCCGCTGCCGATAATGCGGTGATGCTCGAAGATGCGGCCAAGGGTTTGGAACCGCAAACCCGCAAGCTGTTTGAAGTCTGCCGGATGCGGGGGATTCCCATTTTCACCTTCTTCAACAAGCTTGACCGTCCGGGCCGCGACCCGTTCGAGTTGATGGATGAGATCGAGCAGGAATTGGGCTTGCAGACCTATGCAGTGAACTGGCCAATCGGGATGGGCGATCGCTTCAAGGGCGTGTTCGATCGTCGCAAACGCCAGATCCATTTGTTCGAGCGCTCTGCCCACGGCAGCCGTGAAGCAGTGGATACGGTGATTGACCTGGGCGACCCGCGCATCGAAGACTTGCTTGAACAAGACCTTTACTATCAATTTAAGGAAGAATTGGAATTGCTAGAAGGCGCAGGAGGCGACTTGGATCTGGATCGGGTTCACGCCGGCAAGATGACTCCTGTCTTCTTTGGCAGCGCCATGACCAACTTTGGGGTTGAGCTTTTCTTAGAGTCCTTCCTCGACTATGCGCTCAAGCCCGGCGCTCGACGCAGTACTCGTGGCACTATTGAGCCGACCTACCCAGAGTTTTCGGGCTTTGTGTTTAAACTCCAAGCCAATATGGACCCGAAGCACCGTGACCGGGTGGCCTTTGTGCGCGTCTGTTCCGGCAAGTTCGAGAAAGATATGGTGGTCAACCATGCGCGAACGGGTAAAACCGTACGCCTCTCTCACCCCCAGAAACTCTTTGCTCAAGGACGGGAATCGTTGGACGAAGCGTACCCCGGTGATGTGATTGGTCTGAACAACCCTGGAGTCTTTGCGATTGGAGACACCATCTACATCGGGCCAAAACTGGAATACGAGGGAATCCCATCCTTTTCGCCAGAACTCTTCTGTTACCTGAAAAATCCTAACCCCAGCAAGTTCAAGCAGTTCCAGAAAGGAGTCTCGGAGTTGCGAGAAGAAGGAGCAGTCCAGATTATGTATTCTGTCGATGAATCTCGCCGTGACCCAATCCTGGCGGCAGTGGGGCAACTGCAATTTGAAGTGGTGCAGTTCCGCATGAAGAATGAGTATGGCGTTGAGACATCGCTGGAGCCGCTGCCCTTTAGTGTGGCCCGCTGGGTGGGCGGTGGTTGGCCAGCGTTGGAAAAAGCGGGTCGGCTGTTTAATACGGTCACGGTGAAAGATAATGCGGGTCGTCCGGTGTTGCTGTTCCGCAATGAGTGGAACTGTCAGCAGGTGGCAAGCGAACATCCAGAGTTGGATCTGAGGGCGATCGCCCCCGTTGCCTCCGGTCAAGAACCCACCCAGAAACCCTAGACTGATTCACCCCGGCTGTTGACCATGCCCCTGCAAACTCAGATCCCTTTAGAAACTTGGATTTCCGCAACTTGGGATGAGTATGTCACCCTAGCGGACTCTCCCATGTCTGCCAACTTAAAGGGCTATTACCACAATGGCCGGATGCGATTTGAACCCATATCTACTGGCTCTGACCATTCAACGGATCACGCCCTGATTCTCTTCGCGGTTTCTTTCTTCATTGCTCAACGCCAGATTCAAGCGACGGCAAAAAATGCGTGCTCCTACCGAAAGACAGGATGCGACGAGTTTCAGCCCGATGCATCCTATTATGTAGGTCTTAACGCCAATGTGATTCCTCGGGGAACACGGGTTATCGATCTGGATCTTTATCCAGGTCCCGATCTGGTGATTGAAATCGGCGATACTTCCCTGTCTGATGACAAGGGCGAGAAACGCCTGCTGTACGAAGAGTTGGGCATTCCAGAGTACTGGATTATAGACGTGCAGCAATGCCAGATTATTGCCTTTGCAATCGCCCCTGATGGCAGCAGCCGACGTATTCATGAGTCCCAGGTTTTGCCAGGGCTAAGACTGGAAATCCTGGAGCAGGCACTCCAACGCAGCCGTCAGGAAACCCAATCACTGACCGTGGCCTGGGTGATGCAGCAGTTTTAGCGCATTTAGCGTATTTTTCCGGCTACTCCTGGAGCTAGATGCCCTTAGACTGGAGGGTGTCGCTGACCTGGTGGATGAACCATGGCAGATATTTCTTCAGAATCAGGCGCAATGTTTTCCCACGCAACGGCTGCTGACCTGCTCCGGCAGGGGTTAGCCGTCTTGAAGCAGGGCAATGTTGCGGAGGCGATCGCCCACCTTGAAGCCTTAACTCGCTCAACGACCGATCGCGCTATCCAACTCAAGGCCCAAATGGGATTAGTGAAAGCCTATGAGCAACAGGGAAATGTAGAACGAGCGATCGCGCTTTGTCAAAAGATCCAGGCCAGCCCAAGCAAACAGGCTCAACAGTGGGCACTCCAGACCCTGACAACACTCAACCGGAGCCGGCACAATCCGACCGAACCGGCACCAGCTACATCGCAGGGTGACTCGACCCTTCATTGCTCTGAGACGGTGCCTGCCTCAAAACCTCAGGCTGCGTCTAAAACAGCCCCTAACCCTGCGCTGTTGCATGAAGAACTGCTGCAAGAGAGCGATCGTGCCCAACGCTGGACTCCCCTCAAACGGCTAGATCGGTCGCCACTTTGGGCCGCCTGTGCTGGCACCATTGTGCTGCTAGTGCTGCTCCTCAGAATTTTGCTGCTGATTGCCCGCCACCTGTTCAACGAGTTTGTGATCCGATTCCCATTTTCCTTGTTTGATTTGCGGAGTTTCTACATCCAACGAGACCCAACGGCGATCGCCATCCTGATCACCCTGGCACTCGTGGCTGCGGTCCCTTGGGGACTGCCCTATCTGCTACGGCGAGTCTACCGTCTGCAAACCCTGCGCCTAGAAGACCTGGAAATCTCTAGTCCTGAAGCCGTTCGAGTTTTACATCAGGCATTTCGGCACGCGGGAGGCATACCTCAGTTGGGAATTTTTCCGATCAGTGCACCACTCATTTTCAGTTGTGGCCTCCTACCAAAACAGGCCCTCATTGTCGTTAGTCGGGGACTGTTGCAACAACTGACCGCCCAGGAGATCGCAACCCTCATCGCCGCAGAGGTCGGACACATCCAGTCTTTTGATTTCATTGCCTTGTCAGTCGTGACGCTAGCGACTCAACTCCCTTACTTGGCCTACGCCCGTCTGGCAGACTGGGGTGATTCCCTCCGGGCTGCTCGTTCCAAGAACCCTGAAATGCGCTGGATCTCTCGTGCGATCGCCATTCTCCTGTCTACACTGTGCTATGGCACCTATGCCTGCCTGCGATGGTCGGGGCTATTGCTCTCACGCCTGCGCGTGTACTATAGCGATCGCTATGCCGTTGACCTGACGGGCAATCCCAACGCCCTCACCCGCGCTCTGCTTAAGCTCATGCTGGGCATCGCACAGGATCTGGAAAACCAGAAGCAAACGCGCCCGCTACTGCAAAGTGTTGACCTGTTGCTGCCGATTGGCCCCCAGTTGGCCCTCACTCCCGGTAGTATGCTGCTGCGCCATCCACAGCTCCAGCACCTGGAACGATGGCTGGTCTGGGAGCAACACAATCCCTACTGCCACCTGCTGGCCTTTAACAATGCCCCCCCCCTGCTGGGCGATCGCCTGTCTCGCCTGACTGAATACGCCCGTCACTGGCGACTCCCGCCCCAACTTTCCCTCCCCCCCTGTTCCCCAGCCTCGCCCCTCTCGCTTCCTATCACCCGTGCCCTGCTGCTCCAGGTTGCTCCACTTTTAGGACTGCTCGGTGGATGGGCGATCGCCCTGCTGCTCTGGGGAGTAGGAGCGATCGCAATGAAAATTGGTTGGTTGGAACTGGACTGGCTCTGGCAGGATACGGCGCTGCTCAGAGGGTTTCTCCTGATCGGCCCCAGCGTCGGCCTCTTACTCCGCATCAACGCCCTGTTTCCCGATATTCAACCCGGCAATCTGCGAAACCCGTCGCTTGCCCAACTCCTCTCGGTTCCCAGTGCCATTCCAGTAGAAGGACAACCCGTCCGCTTGCACGGTGTGCTGCTGGGGCAGCGGGGTACACGTAACCAATTCAGCCAAGACTTGTTTTTGCAGAGTGAGGAAGGCTGCATACGGCTCAACTACATCCCCCCCCTCGGCCCAATTGCAGCGCTTCTCCCCCAAACGCCCCTACCCGTTGATCTGCTGCAGCGAACGGTCACCGTCACAGGTTGGTTTCGCCGGGGAGCAACGGTCTGGATTGATGTCGAAACGATTCGTCCCCAATCGGCTAAGGCTCTCTCCGGCGGGCATCCCGTCTGGGCAACAGCGATCGCTGTTCTGCTGATGCTGTTGGGAGCCTGGACCATCATCCAGGGCAATGTTTAGGGATTCGCACTTGAAGCATGTACCTACTGTAAAGTGCCTGGACTTGGTATAACGTCAGGTCGGATTAAAAGGGTTTTGGGGCACCGCGCCAGGCGCGGTGCCCCAAAA
>DVEB01000259.1 GCA_015295905.1 Synechococcales cyanobacterium M55_K2018_004 | reverse complement strand
GTCCCAACATCTGCTTAACCCGAACTGCTTAACCCGAACTGCTTAACCCGAACTGACGGGAGTGACGTCTAATCTACAAGACTGCTGGACGTAGGCGAAAAGAACCTCCCGAATGGGCAACAGGCTTTTATAAAGCTGCAGGGCAGGGGGCATTTCCTGCATTACCTGGGTTAGTCCTACGGCAGCGTGAGGATAATGTTTGAGGATGGCGAGGGGATAGAGGTAAGTGCGGATGCCAAACAACACTCCCTGACTTTGGGGAAAGCGTCGGAATGTTTGTCGTTCTACGCGAATCCATAGTCTATCGCCAGCATTTTCGGGAGTCAGGTGGGTGGGGTTGACTTGATTCACCCGGTCATGTCCCAGAAATAAATCCGGCGTATCGGTAATGCTCCAGTTGAAGCGATAACCGGGTGCGTGATCTTGCAGGCGGTCGAAGTAGGTGTTGACTGGCTGCTGCAGAGATTGGGCGTAACCAGGAACGGGGTCATGAATGGCAGCGATCGCCTTTCCCAACTTGTCCTGCAACTGCCAGTAGAGAGGAAAGCTCAGCGAAGCAGCTCTGAGGGTGTAGCCATCCCTGCCTGGAAGCAGTAGGCAAAGGTCTTCCTGCACCAGGCGTCCAGCTAGGTCGAGGGGGGCTGTGGCAAAGTCTGCCAAGAACCAGCGATCGCCCGTTGGCAACACCGTAACCACACCATCTCTCAACTGGTAATGGTCGGGGAAGTAGTGCAGGAGATGGTGGAGGAGTTCGTCTAGGACTTCCTGCTGCGCTGTTTCACTGCCCGTGGTGGTGCCAAACACCTGAGCGTAACGCGTCTGTCGCAGCTCTGCTTTACGCTGTAGGTAAGGGACGAACTCCTGATCGATTTGGATCCAATCTTTTAGGGGCAGCGCTTTTAACCCCAAACTCAGACGCCACTGCCCGCTAGTAAAAGGTAGATATACTGGCTTCTTCATGGTTGAAACTCGCTTGTTGCGTGCCAGAGAGTGAGTAGCGGGCAAGGGGGCAACGGGCAGTTAGGCGACGACGCTGCACTCCCCTCATGCCAGTCCCCAACCTCGTTGCACTAGGCTCTATTATGCAACTAGGAAGATGAGTCGATGGCATGACAGGACAGGGGTTACGGCAAGATACAATCGCGGCGATCGCCACGGCAGTGGTGCCGCAGCAGGGGAGTGTGGGGATTGTGCGGCTGTCGGGGCCAGCAGCAGTGCCGATTGCCCGCCAACTGTTTCGAGCACCCGGTCGTCAGCCTTGGGAAAGCCACCGCATTCTCTACGGTCATTTAGTCGATCCCCGCAGTCAACAGGTGATCGATGAAGCATTGTTATTACTGATGCTGACTCCCCGTTCCTTTACTCGCGA
The DNA here is from genome assembly GCA_015295905.1 of Synechococcales cyanobacterium M55_K2018_004. Lineage (GTDB taxonomy): Bacteria > Cyanobacteriota > Cyanobacteriia > Elainellales > Elainellaceae > DVEB01. The sequence continues at coordinate 1,276 of DVEB01000259.1, read as the reverse complement.
AGATGTGGTGGAGTTTCACTGTCACGGTGGAATCATGGCAGTGCAGCGGGTGTTGCAGGTCTGTCTGGAGCAGGGGGCACGGCTGGCGGAACCGGGAGAATTTACCCTGCGAGCTTTTTTGAATGGGCGGATTGACCTAACTCAGGCGGAGAGCATTGCCGACTTGGTGGGGGCGCGATCGCCCCAGGCCGCTCAGACCGCACTGGCAGGGCTACAGGGCAAATTAGCCCAACCGATTCGACAACTGCGGGCCACCTGTCTGGATATTTTGGCAGAGGTGGAAGCCCGGATCGACTTCGAGGACGACTTGCCTCCGCTGGACGAAGACCTGATCAAGGCTCAACTGACGCAAGTTCTGGCGGAGGTCGAACACCTCCTGGCCACCGCAGACCGGGGAGAATTGCTGCGGACTGGGCTGAAGGTGGCAATTGTAGGGCGGCCCAACGTTGGCAAGTCAAGTTTGCTGAATGCCTGGAGTCGCAGCGATCGCGCCATTGTGACAGACCTCCCTGGAACAACGCGGGATGTGGTGGAGTCGCAACTGGTGGTGGGGGGAATTCCCGTCCAGGTGCTAGACACAGCAGGCATCCGTGAAGCTGCTGACGTGGTGGAGCAGATTGGCGTGGAGCGATCGCGCCGGGCGGCTCAGTCTGCAGACTTGGTGATCTTGGCGATCGCGGCCAACGAAGGTTGGACACCGGCTGACCAAGAGATCTATCAGCAGGTCAAGCACCGCCCGCTGATTCTAGTGGTGAATAAGATCGACTTAGTGCCGCCCGCAGCGTTGGATCTCCCAACAGACGTACTGGCAACAGTGCCGTTGGTCTATATGGCCGCAGCCCAGCAGCAGGGACTGGAGGATCTGGAGCAGGCCATTTTAGCGACGATTCAGGCCGGGCAGTTGCAGGCAGCCAACCTCGATCTAGCAATCAACCAGCGGCAGGCGGCGGTCCTAACGCGCGCCAAACTTGCCTTGCAACAGGTGCAAATCACGATCGCAGAGCAGTTGCCGCTCGATTTTTGGACCATTGACCTGCGGAGCGCCATCCAAGCCTTGGGCGAGGTGACGGGCGAAGAGGTGACGGAATCGGTGCTCGATCGCATCTTCAGTCGTTTTTGTATTGGTAAGTAACGTGACGTGAATGCGGAATACGCAGAAACCCTTGCCGTTCCAGACGCGACTCGCCCGGAACAGCAAGGATGTTGAGGCACCGCGCCCGGCGCTTTCCCCCAACTGATACAGAATCCGTTTGTAAAAGCAGTTTGTCGTGATGTA